>JAFSIU010000029.1 GCA_017439615.1 Bacillota bacterium | reverse complement strand
ATATCACCGGCGGCAGAATTATGCTTATTATTCGCCGCATTGACGGGATTTTCCTGCTTGTTTTGAGCAGTGTTTTTAGTGTTGGCTTTATATGCTTTTACATAATCCTCACCCATAAGACCTTCCATGAAGGCATAGTGCTCGTCATCCGTCTGCCATGGATGCTGATTTGCATTGTTGGGGGCAGCTGCGGTGTTTTTCACAGTGTTTTTTGCGCCATATAAGTCTTCGTTGGAGGATTTCCCCTGATAAGCAGTATTTTGCTGATTGTTTTTGATGGTCGGTCGGGCAGGGGAGATGAGGCTTATGGGTGTGAAGCCGTTAACATCCGTTCCCCAAAAGCCCCCATTGAAAGCCTTATCCATAGCCGCCTGCTCCGAGGTTACTACAATTTGCTCATTTTTGCTGCTTTGATTGAAATTGCCTTGATACCTGCCATAGCTGTCGGTATAATAGCCTGCCTGCTCGCGAATCCTTTTCGCTTCATCGGCAGCTGCCTTTTTGCCTGCCTCATCTCCCGCAGCGTTTGCAGCCTCCCATTTGGCGGTGGCTGCTGTTATTCTTTCTTGGTCTTGTTTGCTTAATCTTTTCTTGTCTTCATCTGTTAAAGCCATTTTATACATCCTTTCTTGATTAAAAAAATTTGATTTTGCCCATACAATAGGCGATGTGTGATCACACATCGCCTTTTGCTGTTCTGCATTGCTCAAAGCTTTGTATATTGAAATGATTTCTGCTGCCGCGCTGCTGCGGCTTTTGTTTTTCACCTCTTTTTTTGCAAAATTTAAGGCAATGACCTGCATAGAGTGCCTATGAAAGCCATTGCCCTGTCTTTTTTCATTTGTATATACAAGCCTTGATGATACCATAATACCAAATTTTGCTATAAATTTCTATCAACTCTTTTTTGTTGATATGATTCAATTATTTATTCCGGATTTTATGGTTTTTGGGGTATACAAACATATTTATAAGTGGTATAATAATATAATACTGCAAAATAATACTGTTATAGTTTTTATCTGATTTCGGGTTTTAACTATATATTTTTATATGGATATTTGCCTGAATATATATAACTAAATATCATTATTATTTATGATAATGTCAATATATAACTTCATTAAAGATCATTGATATGGGGGAATATGAAAATGAAGCACAAGATTTTGGTATTGCTTTTGGCAATGTTGCTGGTGGTTTGCGCTGCCGCACAGTTTGTTATGCCGACGGCTGCCCTGGCTGCAGAGCTTCCGACCTTTGGCACAACAACTTCAACCGATGGTTATAATATGTGGACAGGCAAGCCGACAGGTTTCAGCGGTCGCGCAACGGTGAATTTGTATTTCGAAAGCGACACCTTCCCCGGTGAGCCGAGATATATTTCGGACGAGAACTATTCCACAAACTATATCCGCTATGACAATACCTTTACCAAGAGCAACAGCGGTTATTTTGTTGTCAATGAGATATTGCAGGACAATTTCCGCAATACCTCAGATTTTGTGCTGGGCTCAAATCTCACATTCTTGCTTGTGTGGTCTGCTACCTCGGGTATTTTTGACCCCAGCGGCGTGGACAGATATTTCACAGATGATTTCAAGCAGGCATTGGAGTTTTATGAGGATCAGATGATTTCCGATGTTCTGGCAGCCAAGCTTGCTGATGGTCAGGTCGTCAGCAATACCAATATCGATGATTATGAAATCGTCTGGTATGTCATCAAATATCAGCGCATCGGCGAAACCTGGTATGTCAATGGTCTTATCCGCGAAAAGGATAAATATTCCGTTACATATGATGGCAATGGCAATACCGCAGGTTCCCCTCCTGACGGCAGAGTCAATATGAGCTATACCGAGGCCAGGAATTATTATGTCGCATCGCATATCAGCACCGATGACAGCGGTGAGGATACCAGTCTTGCCCTCGATAATTATACCTTTACAGGTTGGAATACCAAGCCTGATGGAACAGGTGTTTTCTTCGAAGCAGAAAAGCATGCAGATCTGACAGGGCTTACTGATACCAATGGCGAGCCCATAACAGCCATTGTGCTCTATGCTCAGTGGAAACAGGATTCAAAATATACTGTGACATGGCTCAATGATGATGACAGCATTATTCACCTCGATGCCAATCTGAGCAAGAATGTTTCCGTGACCTATGATGGCGCGACCCCCAACAAAGCGCCTGACAGCGAGCATATTTATGTTTTTGATGGCTGGGCAACAAGCAAGAATGGCACCAATCTCGGCATCACGCCAACTGTTACCGTCAAGAACAATATGACAATGTATCCTCTTTTCCGTGCAGAAGAGAGGACCTACACAGTTACATGGGTCAACAATACTGTTATTCGCACCGATTCGGGTATCGGCTATGGTGATACGATCAGTTATGCAGGCGAAATGCCTACACGCAGCACCACTGAGACCGAAGGCTATATCTTTGATGGTTGGGCAGAAAGCGAAACGGGAGATGTTGTCTATGCCCTGAGGGATAATATCACAGTCAATGGTGATATAACCTTATATGCTCATTTCACCCTGGTTCCTATGCGTACTGTTACCTGGTACAACGAAGATGGCAGCGCTGTTTTGGCAACACAAAAGGCATTGCAGGGTGCATCTGTCAGCTATAATGGCACCGCGCCCACCAAAACAGGTGCAGATTTTGTCGGATGGAGCAGTTCCGTCGGCGGCAGCCTGACTTTGGCTCCTTCAGCAGCTGTGACCGTCAATGGCAATATGAGCTTTTATGCCCTGTTCGAAACCAAGAAATTTGAAGTCGTCTGGAAGAATCATGACGGAAATGTTCTGAAAACCGAGACTTTGGCTTATGGAACAATGCCTGCATATAGCGGTACAACCCCTGTCAAGACTTCAACCGCTGAGTTCTCCTATACTCACACGGGCTGGACTCCCGCATTGACCGCAGTTACTGATGCGGCAGAATATACAGCTGTTTTCACACCCGTAAAACGCAGCTATACCATTACTTGGAAGAATTATGACAATACTGTGCTGAAAACAGAATCGGTTGAATATGGCACAACTCCGACATATACAGGCGAAGATCCTGTCCGCCTCGAAAGCGCCACTCATACCTTCCTCTTCAAAGGCTGGGATAATGAGCCGGTTCCTGTTGTGGGTGATGCGACTTATATCGCTGTTTATGAGGAAATAGACAAAAAGTTCACCGCCACCGTCAAGGTTCTGAAAAATCCTGATATAGATTCGGTAACCGGTGCTGTGTCCGGAGGTACTCCCACAGACCTTGATGAGCTGACAGAATATGATGCTCTCTGGCTGCGTGATGTCGAGGATCACAGCAAGCTTTATCCCATGAGCAGAGAAGAAGAAGGCGTCTATACAGCGGAATTGATTCACGGCTCCTATGATGTTGTTGTCAAAAAAGGCGAAATCTATGACCGTATCATCACAGAGCGTATCGTTTTGCCTGCCGAGATGGTTGCAGGCGATCCCGACACAACTGCTGCAGATATCATTTTCTTCTCCGTTACCTATGATTTTGACGGCGGCAGCTATGACGGCAAAAACAGCATTGTCAAATATTATCAGCGCGGTGCAGATGTTATCATTGATGACATCACTCCTGCCCGTGAATTCTATCAATTCAACAATTGGCAGCTTGACAGCGGCAGCGATATCTATTTCTCCGATCAGCGTATCACTGTGCTTGGTATGGGTATCATCAAGCCTCACACCATTACCGCCAGATGGCAGCGCTCCAATGACAAGGTAATTGTTAATCTGACTGTCAATCATCACAGCGATCCTGCCGTGTCTTTTTCCATCGGTATCAATCCTTCAGCAGGACTTGCTCCAATCCATATCGATCTGACAGGCAAAGCTGCAGGAAGCGATGATGACTATGTGCAGGCAGGTAAAAGCTATGTTCTTGCTGCCGATTGGATCACCACTGAAAATACTGTGGATACAGAAACTCCTGCGAACGGACTTGAATATGATACCAAAATCTCCACACTGTCCTTTGCGGCCGATGTTACCGATTTCCAGGGGCTTTCTTCTGCATTGGAATATTCCGCCAATATCCGTCTGGAGGACTATTTCCTGACCGAACGTACAGTTACAGCATCCGAACCCGATGCCAATGGTGATATCACCTATACAGTGAATGCCACCTTGCAATATCGTCCCGACCTTTTCACCATGCATTATACTGTGCAGATCGATGACAGCGTGCCCGATTCGCTTATCCCAGCGGCTGTTGATATCAAAATCCTTTCTTATAAGGATGGTGAATGGTCGCCCATCAGCCGTCATACCAATTCTTCTTTCGAAGCTCGTTTTGATGGCACAGAGTCTGTCAGCGGCAGCTACAGCGTTCCTATGGATTATTTATACCGTGTTTCTGTTTTCGGCTTCACTCTGGCTGACGATACGGAGCTTTTTGCAGAAAATGGCTTGATCGAGCTGGTTGATTACACCTCGAAAGCCACTTCTGCAAGCGCAACCTATAAATATGCCGCAGGCGCTTATACCGCAGTTGTAACCGTAACCTCCGACCAGACCGCTGCAGATGGCAGCAAGGGCATTTATGGCGTGGCTGACGGTACAGGATATAAGCAGGCAGACGGAGTTTCTGTTCTGGTCAATGTCTTTGCCAATGCGCACAGCGTTACCTTTGATCCCAATGGCGGCAAGCTCAATGGCAGCACAGAAGCGCTCGAAGTGGAAAACCAGTTCCGCATCCCCGTTCTTGGCAGCTATATCCCCACCCGTGATGATGGCTATGTTTTTGATGGCTGGCAATTGAATGACAGTCCTGCCGTAATCGGCGAAGTCATTACCGAGGATGTTACTTTGATCGCCAAATGGAAGGCACCGCTGACTGTCAGCGGTGAGATCCGCATCTCTACCAAGGACAGCGATGGTAATACCATTCTTTTTGAGGGCTTGCCCATTTCTTTGACCGTCACTCTGGAGCGTACTGCTCCCAGCGGTGACCAATTCATTGTCCAATCCAAGACCTATGCGCTTGATGAGAGCCATTATACAAGCGGTGTTGGTATCCTTGCCTATGAGTTTACACCTGTTCCTCAGGACGGCAGCAGCTATAGAATATATGTCAATATAACAAATTATCAGACTGCATTCATGAATGAGCCTGCAAGCGGCAGCGTTTCTGCCTCTGTGCTCAATGATCCTGCCAATTATGTCGGCAGCCGTGAAGCTTTGGACAACAATGCTGACAATGCTGCTCATGTTTATGCTTATCTGATTTTTGATCCGGAAGAATTCCCGCTCACCTGGGAAATCGATGCTTCCTCCATTGCTTCGGCATATCGCCCCGAAAGCCTTGATATGCTTGTCCGCTTCAACAGCGAAAATGACGGCTCCACCGCATTTTATGATTGGGGCATCATCGTTCAGCATTTCGATGGCAGCACTTATTCTCCCGAAAACACTGTTATTGCAAGCGATGGCAAGGCGATCGATTCCTATCCCGTCTGGAATGTTCATCCTCAGGGCTATGCCTTTGACTATGCGCTGAAGCTGCATCAATGGGAAAAGGGCGGCTTGAAATATGATCTGACTGAAAGCACTCCCTTCACTGTGACCTTTGCACCTGCCATTGCATGGTATAATGGCACCAGACAGGTCACAACAGATCCCTTGCAGGACAATCTGAAGGTTACGCTCTCTCCCAAGAGCTACAAAATAAATTATGAACTGAATGCCGGCAGTGATGAGGTCAGCGGTATGACAACAGCTCCCGAAAATCATATCTGGAGCTATGCGACCGAGGTGCCCACAGGTCTCATTCGTCATGGCTATGATTTCCTCGGCTGGACTTGTGATGTCGCCGGAGCTTATGCCGATGGTGTTATCAGCGCCGATACCGCCTCGGATATCACTCTGACTGCAAACTGGAGCAAGCAGAAGGTCGTTACCTTCAGAATTGCAAACGGCACCTGGCAAGGCGGTTCTGCTGCAGATATCGTCAGATATGTCAGCCTCACGGATAACAGCGCCGATATCCGTGATATTATCCCCACCGGTATGAATGCTGCCTATGGCTATCACAATGGCAGCTGGAATGATGCAGCCCTGAATGCCGGCGGCACCGCTCCCATTATTGTCAGCGGCAGTGATGCGATCACTTATGTTTACAGCTTTGAGCGTCAATATCACAATGTCAGCTTCGATGCCAATGGTGACGGCATTGCCGAGAGCATTGACAGCGTCGCCCATGGCAATTATATCCGCATAACCCCCGTCAATGGCATCTGGCAGGGCAGCAGTGCTGAGCAGGATATTCGCATCGAAAGTGATCTTCAGCTTGTCAATCCCACCCGTGCAAATTATATCTTTGCCGGCTGGAACCGTCACTTCATCGATGACAGCACAAGCCATCCCGGCAGCGTTGTCAGACATAATTATATGGCTGCATGGCTTTATGATGAAAACGGAGATAATGTTCCCGACAATTTGCAGAAGAAGGTCATTTTCAATGTTGCAAACGGCACCTGGGACGGCGTAAACTATGCTCCCATAATCAAATTTGTTACTCTGAATGCTGAAAATGAGGCAGACATTTCCTCCATCGTTCCCACAGGAATGCAGCCCCGTGCAGGCTTTTTGACACAAAATGCCTTTTGGAGTCCCGATGTGCTCAGCAACAGCATCGTTCACGGCAACGGTGTGGTAAGCTATACCTATAATCACTATACGACCATCACCTATGCCGATGCTTTGAATGAAGGCAATGCCGAACAGCTTATGATCTTGCCCGGCAGCTATGTCAGCATTGATCCTGCAGGCGGCGTTTGGGATGAAAGCCTTTCCGCCACTATCATTCAGATCAATGGTGCTTATGTGCTGCAGGCTCCCGAATATACCAATCATGATTTCCTTGGCTGGAAGATTTCTGCAGGTACAGGCGGTGTTGCCCATGTTTTCACTGCCGAATGGAAAAAAGACAGCTATACCATCATCTGGCAGAATGCTGATGGCACCGAGCTGGAAAAAGACGAGAATGTAGAATTTGGCACCATGCCCAGCTATGACGGTGAAAAGCCTGCCAAGGCCTCCGATGCCCAGTATCACTATGAATTCCTCGGCTGGACTCCTGCGGTCAAGCTTGCTGATGCTCCTGCAGTCTACAAGGCGGAATATACTCCTGTTTTGAGAAGCTATACGGTAACCTGGCTGGATTGGGATGATTCCGTGCTGGATACAGATATCCTTGAATACGGCCAGCTGCCTTCTTATGCAGGTACACCTCAGCGTACCAATACCGCACAATATAGCTATAGCTTCACCGGCTGGGACAAGACAATAGAAACCGTCACCGGCGATGTGAGCTACAAGGCGGTCTATTCCGAAACTGTCAATGAATATGACATTACCTGGCTTGATGAGGACGGCACCGAGCTGCAAAGCGGCAAGGTAGCATATGGCACAATGCCCACTGCACCTGCCGATCCCACAAAGCCTGCAACTCCGCAATATACCTATGATTTCATCGGCTGGACTCCTGCTGTTGAGAGCGTTTCCGGCGATGCTGTTTATCGTGCTGTCTATGCTCAGACAGTGAATAAATATACTGTTACTTGGTATGCCGAAAACGGCAGCACCGTGCTGAAGGAAGAAGATGTCGAGTTCGGCACCGCTCCTGTTCCTCCTGCCGATCCCGAAAAAGCAGCCACCGCACAGTATACCTATGTTTTCTCGGGCTGGAAGAGCGGACTGACTGTTTATAATTCCTCTTCCATTCCTGTTGTCGAGGGAGCTGTCAGCTACACCGCACAGTTTGCTGAAACTGTGAACAGATATACAGTAACCTGGCTCAATTTCAATAATATTCAGCTCGAACAGGATACTCTGGTCGAATATGGCTCTGTTCCGCAATTCGACAGCAGCAGCAAGCTCACCAAGGAAGATGAAAACAGTGATTATGAATTCCTTGGCTGGTATGTTTCCGATGACAGCAGCAAGACCGTCATCAATCTTGCCGCACAGACTGTTACCAAGGACATCACCTATATCGCGAAATATAATGTAACTCCCAAAGCTCGCAAGGCAACCGTCAATGTCTGGCTCAATGCCACTGATGCTTTTGGAGCAGGCGGAACTCTTGCGGATATCGCTACCGTCACCAATGGCGAACGCACCAATATCTATCTTGTGCCGCTTGGTATGGAAGCCGACAGCAGCAAATTCATTTTGACTGCCCGTGATGCCGCAGGCGCATATACCGCATCTGTTCTCCCCGGAACCTACAGCATCTATGCAGGCAAAACCGCTGCAACAGCCATTCCTGAGGCAGAGCAGAAGGTTAATATCGTCAATAGCGATGAAACAGTTCATACATTATATAACAGTATTGTCTATCAGGCAGGCGAGGGCAGCTTTGCCGACAGCAGCAAGAGCTTCACAAAATATTATAAGTCAGGCTTCGGCCCTATCTATGTGGAAAAGACAATTCCTGCTCTTTCCGGAAAGGTCTTCACACATTGGCATGATGCGGAGGAGAATGTCTTCAATGCTTCTACCGATGCAGTTCCTGTCAAGCTGACCGAGCAGATCATCCAGGGCTATGTTCTGACGGCGCATTGGGCAGATGCCAAGGATATAACTGTCGTTGTCAATATCAAAACCGTATCCGAAAACAGCTTCATCGACCCCGACATCAGCAGCAAAACTCTCAATCTGCAGCTGACAGGCAGCAGCACGGTCGATGGTTCCTATGCGGATATTTATGGCACGAACAGATCTGCAGCCTTTGCCGGATGGACAAGCACAGGCGAAAACAGCTATCAATATACCACCATATACAGCAACCGCCGCGGAGATTATTTCTATCAGGCGACTGCACTCCTGGCAAACTATATGCGCGAAAGCATCAGTGTTTCAGGAAATACCGTCACCATCAATCTGGTTTATGACCCTGCAGGCTTTGATCTGAGCTTTGATGTCATTGTTGACAGCAGCGTGCCCGATGAGCT
>JAFSIU010000028.1 GCA_017439615.1 Bacillota bacterium | reverse complement strand
TTTTAACATAGTCAGCGTGGCCGGGGCAGTCTACGTGTGCGTAGTGTCTGGTTTCGGTCTGATATTCTACGTGTGCGGTGTTGATCGTGATACCACGAGCTTTTTCTTCGGGAGCTGCGTCGATCTGGTCATATGCCTGTGCTACTGCACCGCCGACATTTGCCAATACCGAAGTGATTGCTGCGGTCAAGGTGGTTTTACCATGGTCAACGTGGCCAATGGTACCAACGTTTACGTGGGGCTTTGTTCTTTCAAATTTCTGTTTTGCCATTGAGTTTTCCTCCTAAATAATTTTTCGGGATAAAAAGAGCCCTAATCGAATTCATTTTATAATAGCATTCCCTGCTTGTCAAGACCTTCTGAAAAGGCTTTTTAATAAAAAGAACGGCTTAAATGCCGTTCTTTGCTCAAAAGTATTTATTTACAAAAAATTATTTTTGATATATGCCTGAAGTCAGTTTATACAAGATAGGTTCAAAGCAGGCTCCTTCGCGGGTTTCATCCTCGCGGCTCAGTTCGAGAGAATCGTGAACAAAGGCTGAGGCTGAAGCAGAGGCATCGCGCATACTGAAGCCGCGAACAAGACCTGCTGTCAGTACAGAGGCAAACAAATCACCTGTGCCATGGCGCATAACGCCGACTTTTTCAATGCTGTTGGCATAGAAATCGCCGTCTGTCTGTAAAACATAATTCAGCAGTTCACTGCCTTGCTGCACACCCGTAAGCACAATATTGCGGCAGCCCTTTTCCTGCAGGCGATGGCATAATTGATAGGCCTCTTCCCTGCTTATCTCTTCACTGCGATAAGTGCTTTCGGTCAGCAGGCAGGCTTCAGTGATATTGGGAGTGATGACATCTGCGCAAATAGCAAGGTCGAGCATTTTGCGGCAGATATCGGTGGTCATTGTGGCATAGGGCTTTCCCTTGTCCCCAAGAACAGGGTCAACTACAACAAGCGGAACAGGGAATTTACCTATCATATCTATCACAATATCAATCTGCTCAGCCGAGCCGAGGAAGCCGCTGTATATCGCATCAAATTTCAGTTGCAGAGACTGCCAATGCTCAAGGCTTTGGCGCATAAAGCCTGTTAATTCATGGAATACAAATCCCTGATAGGCAGTATTGGTGGATAAAACCGCAGTCGGCAGCGGACAGACCTTGATGCCTGCAGCAGAAATAACCGGTATGGCAACCGTCAAAGAGCATTTGCCATAGCCCGACATATCGTGTATTGCTGCTACCGAAAAATTCTGCCTCATTATCAATCGCATCCCTTCCTGCATCTGTTATCACCAAATGCAGCTTGTTCAATATTCTGCATGATTAATATATTATAATGACTCAATTGGCTATTAGCAAGACGATTTTCTCTTTTTTCTTGTTAAAATACAACAAAATTATAATTCGAGAAGCAAAAATTGCTTGTCAAATTATACAATCCAATGGTATCATATTATAAATCAGTGTAATCAATCACACTGAAAAGAATACGCTTCTGCAATTATTTGTTCTATTTTTTATTAGAATTATTGGCAATTATTGACTTGGCGTATCAAAAACTTGATTGGAGGTTAAATTATGACTGAAGCAAGAGAAAGTTGGGGATCCAAGTTCGGTCTTATCCTTGCTATGGCAGGCAATGCTATTGGCTTGGGTAACTTCTGGCGTTTCCCCTACATGGCTGCTGAAAACGGCGGCGGCGCATTTATGTTCCCTTATTTCCTGTGCATTTTGATCGTTGCACTCCCTGTTATGTTTGTGGAATGGAATTTGGGCAGAGAGGGTGGCAAATACGGTCACGGCACACTCGGTCCTATGATTTATCTGCAGACACGTGAAGGTATCTCACCCAAGAAAGCGGCAATTTATTCCGCTATCGTTGGTGGTATCACCTTCTCCGTACCCCTTTTGGTTGACGCATATTATATACATATCGTCGGTTGGTCATTGGGATACAGCTTCTTGTCCCTGACAGGGAACTATATGGTCGGAGGAAGCACCAGCACCGCTGCAGCTTTTTGCAACTATATTTCCGATCCGGTGATGGTATTCGTTTTCTGGGGTATTGCCCTTGCCTGCCTGGCATTCGTTGCATGGCGCGGCATCGAAAAAGGTATTGAAGCCTGGGCAAAGGTTATGATGCCTGCTCTTTATATCCTGGCATTCATCCTTATCTTCAAGGTCTTCACCATCGGTGCTCCTGTCAATCCCGACTGGACTCCCTTGGCAGGTCTTAACTTCCTGTGGAATCCTGATTTCTCGCAGATCACCTTCTCTACCTTCCTCGCAGCCTGCGGTCAGGTTTTCTTCTCTCTCTCCATTGGTATGGGTATCATCTGCAACTATGCTTCCTACCTGAAGCCTGAAGATGACATCACCCTTTCCGGTATCAGCACCGTTTCTCTCAATGAATTTGCTGAAGTTATTCTGGGCGGAACCTTGGTTATCCCGATTGCTTATGTTTTCGGTGGTGCAGAAGGCATGTCTGCAGGCCCCGGCCTCGCATTCATCAACCTGCCCAATATCTTCATTCAGATGGGCGCTGAACAGTTCTTTGGCACACTGTGGTTCCTGATTCTCTTCTTCGCAGGCTTCACCTCTGCCATCGCTCTCTTCAACTATGTCGTTACAATTATGTATGAAGACTTCGGTTTTGCAAAAGGCAAAGCTTCCCTTACCGCAATGATTCTCTTCGTACTCGTTGGTTTCCCCGTTGCTTTGGAGGGCTTGCTCGCTCCCGGTACCGGTCAGACCTTCTATCTTGATGAGCTTGATGGTTGGGTTTGCTCCTATCTGGTTATCTTTGTCGGTCTTGCTGAGCTCATCGGTGTTACCTGGCTTTCCAAGAATTCTCTGGATAAGATCAATTATGCCGGTCAATTCAAAATCCCTGCATGGTATTACAATATCTTTATGAAGATTCTTGCTCCCTTGTTCCTGCTCGTTGCTATCATCGGCGCAACCAAGGATAAAATCGTTGCCGGCTATTTCAAAATAGTCCCCAACTTCCTGGATCCCGCCAAGGTTACCAACTTCGATGGCACTGTTCTTTTCGTAAACGGTGCAAGATTGCTCATTATCGCAGTTATCGCATTTGGTATTTACCACAGCTACAAGACTCTCAAGAAGCATTATGGCAAGGAAATTGCTGAAAACAAAGTAAGCATTATAAAGGAGGCATAAGAATATGACTACATTCGCTATCATTTTTATGGCATTTTTCTGGCTTCTGATTCTTAGTTTTTCTGCTTACAGTATGATTTCTCTCATCAAAGGAAACAAGAAATAATGCATCAAGGGGCAGGGCTTTTGCCCTGCCCTTCTTTTTCTATATTTATCACTAAAGCGGAGGTCCTTATGGAAGATATAAACAAGGCTGTTGATATCATTGATGAGCCCCAAAAAGCAAATGAACTGATTGCATTGCTCAAAAGATTGGAACAGCAAATCGAAGCACACAGACATCTGAATAACAGCAAAAAGAAATTCTATATGAAGGAAATCCGTGTAGCATTGGAATGGTATGACGGGATAGTAATTCCTTCTTATCAGAAAGAGCAGTATAATTCCTTGCTCAAAAATGGCGAAGAGTTGCTGCGTGAATTGAAACGCTCCAATCAATTCACGGCATTAGAAGGCAAAATCGCATATTACCTGCGTTATATCATCGCATCAACCTATGATTTCAAAAATGATATCAAGGGTATGAATCATTATACACGATTTTTCATTGTTGCAGCTGCAGGCTTTATGCTGTTGACCCCACAGTTTTATGGATTTATACTTCCGCTCATATTCTTTATTCCGATGTTTATTGGCCTGAAGGGTTTGAGAAGGCGTTCCCGCACCGGTCTTTTTATGTCAATGGCAGTGCTGCCAATGGCATTTTTGTCAGGCATAACTTATATCTCATGGGCTATGCGCACCGCTATCCCCGACTATGCAGGAACTCTGGCAAGCATCTGCTCCACATATAATGTGGCAGAAACTCTCGGCAATATATGGATAATCGGCTTTGGAGTGCTTGCTCCGGTCGTTGCAGTTTCATCTTTAATCGCAACATATTATGGCATAAAATATTATCGCTTATATATTTAAGCGTATATTTGAAATTCGGACAAACATATAAAAAACAGCAGGTTCATATGAACCTGCTGTTTTTTATATGTTAATGATCATTTGTTCATTGTGGCTATTCTATGCAATAGCAGCTTTTTTTATTTGCAGAGTCTGCAGGAGGAAGATTCCCAAAATCAGTGCTACACCGATAAGGTCAGTTAAAAGACCGGGAATAATCATCAAAAGACCACCTGCAAGCAGCAAAATTCTTTCCACGACATTGATCTTAATACGCATATATCCTTCCATGCCGGCGGCGATACCAACCATACCAATGAATGCGGTAAGCGCATTCTGGGCGGCCTGCAAGGGTTCTGCGCCAACAAGCAGCAAATCAGGGGAGAATGCAAAAATATAAGGAATGAGGAATGCAGTGATAGCAAGTCGTGTTGCCGTAAAAGCTGCCTTCATCGGATTACATTTTGCGATAGCCGAGCCGGCATACGCCGCCAAGGCAACCGGTGGCGTGATATCCGCAACGATACCGAAATAGAAAACAAACATATGAGCTGCCATAAGCGGAATTCCCAATTCAACAACGATGGGGGCAGTGATGGTCGCCATAATAACATAGTTTGCGGTTGTAGGAACACCCATACCCAAGATGATGCATGCAATCATGGTAAAGAATAAAGCTATGATGGGGATACCACCGGAAAGTGCGAGCATACCTGCTGCAAGCTTAATACCAAGACCGGTAAGAGTTACAACACCGACAATGATACCTGCAACAGCGCAAGCGATAGCAACGCTGATGGTACCCTTGGTGCCCTGTTCCAAAGCATCAAAGAACTTGGTAGGGTTGAGACGGGTATCCTTACGGAACATACTGACCACGATGGAGCAAAGAATTGCGAGCAAGGCTGCACGGCTGGTAGAAACACCGTTCATCATGGTAACGATGAGCAAAATGAGGGGCAAAAGCAAATAGCCTCTGGAGAAGAAAAGCTTGAAGAAATTGGGCAGAGTTTCTTTGGGCAGACCTTTGAGGCCAAGCTTCTTTGCTTCAAAGTGTATCATCAGAAAAATGCCTGTGAAATAAAGCACTGCAGGAATGATAGCCGCAATAACAATGGTGGAATAAGGAATGCCTGTCATTTCTGCCATCAGGAAGGCTGCAGCACCCATAATAGGCGGCATAATCTGACCGCCGGTGGAAGCAGATGCCTCAACCGCAGCAGCAAATTCGGGCTTATAGCCTGTTTTCTTCATCATCGGGATGGTGAAGCTGCCGGAGCCGACTGTATTGGCAACAGAGGATCCGGAAATCATACCCTGCAAACCGGAAGCGATAACAGCAACCTTGGCGGGACCGCCTGTTGCGCTGCCTGCGATGGAATTGGCAAGATCGATAAAGAATTTGCCGATACCCGTTTTATCCAGAAATGCTGCAAAAATGATAAAGAGAACAATGAAGGTCGAGCAAACACCCAGAGGAGTGCCGATAACACCTTCCATGGTATAGAAAAGCTGACCAACAATACGTTTAATAGAATAGCCATTAAGGAAGGCATAAAGAATGAAGCCGCTGACGATGCAAAGAATAGGCAGACCGACAACGCGGCGGCAGATTTCCATCAGAATCAAAATACCGATAGCGCCGATGATGATATCTGTAGTGGTATAGATACCGGCTCTTTCAACAAGCTCACGGAAATTAAAAGCAAAATATAAATAGCTTCCGGAACCCATAACAGCCAGCAAAAAATCATACCAAGGAACATAATTGGTCTTTTTGATGCTTTTCTTTCTGACAGGATAGAGCATGAATGCGGCAAAAATCATCACAGCAAGGAAGGATGTACGACGAATCTGTGCAGGCAAG
>JAFSIU010000027.1 GCA_017439615.1 Bacillota bacterium | reverse complement strand
TTGCAGCAAAGCACGCTGCATTGCCTTTTCCTCGGGAGTTTTTGCACAGAAAACGGGGCGCATTGTGTCGGGATCAAGTCCTGAATAATACATACAGGTGCTGCGGCTGCCCGGCGTGGGAATGAAATCCTGCACCTGCTCGGGGCGTATGCGATTATCACGCATATATTCCGCCAGAGCAATAGCATCCTTCAATGTGCTGCCTGGATGCGAGGAAATAAAATAAGGCACGAGATACTGATCCTTGTGAAGCTTGCGGTTTATTTCATTATATTCCTTGCAAAAGGCATTGTAAACCTCCGCCTTCGGTTTTCCCATACAAGAAAGCACAGGCGCGGAGACATGCTCGGGAGCGATTTTCAGCTGTCCGCTGACATGATAGCGGCAAAGAGCATGCAAAAAGGAGCGCGATTTCTCTGCCATAGCATAATCAAAGCGCAGACCTGAACGGACGAAAACTGCTTTGATCTTGGGCAGCTTGCGTATATCTGTCAGGAGCTTTTCATATTCGCTGCTGTCCTTGGGCAAAGTATTACAGATATGTGGATGCATACAGCGCTTGTCGCGGCAGGGTCCTTGGGTTTGCGCCTTCTTGCAGACCTGCAGGCGGAAATTGGCGGTCGGGCCGCCGACATCGTGAATATAACCCTTGAAATCGGGCATTTCGCTCAGAAGCTTGGCTTCCTTCAATATAGATTCGGCAGAGCGGCTTTGAATAAGCCTGCCCTGATGAAAATTGATGGAGCAAAAAGAGCATCCGCCAAAACAGCCTCTATGCGAGGTTATGGAAAATTTCACTTCAGAAAAGCCGGGAATGCCGCCTGCTTTATCATAGCTTGGATGCCATGCACGCTCAAAAGGCAGCGCATATAAAGCATCCATCTCCTTCATAGAAAGGGGCTTAGATGGGCGATTGTTCACGACAAAGCAATCCTTGTGTCTCTGCACCAGAGCCTTACCGTCAACAAAATTCTGTTCTCTTTCCGACATACGGAAGCCTTCGGCAAAGGCGCGTTTGTTTTTCAGCATTTCCTCATAGGAGGGAAGCTCCAGATATTCTTCGGGCAGCTCAGAGCTATCCCTAGCTATATAAGAAAGTCCTTGAATATGGCGGCAATCGCTCACTTTTCCCTTATGGCTAAGGATTTCGGCTACTTCTTTTGTGGCATGCTCTGCCATACCATATATCAAAAGGTCGGCACCCGATTCAAAAAGCACTGAGGGCAGGAGCTTGTCCTGCCAATAGTCATAATGCACAAAACGGCGCAGGGAGGCTTCTACCCCTCCCAGAATAAGCGGCATTTTCTCGCCGAATATCTCGCGTGCCTTGCGGCAATAGACAACAGAGGCGTAATCAGGGCGCAGGCCTCTTTTGCCGCCGGGAGAATAAGCATCATTTTTGCGCGGTTTTTTTGCGGCGGTATAATGCGAAAGCATGGAATCCATATTCCCCGCTGCCAGAATCACGCCATAGGCAGGTCTGCCCATTTTCAGCCAATCGTCATCGTTCTTCCAATCGGGCTGAGCAAGAATGCCCACACGATAGCCAAGCGATTCCAAATATCGCCCTATCAAAGATGTACCAAAGGAGCAATGGTCAACATAAGCATCACCCGAAACAAGCAGGAAATGCAGATATTGCCAGCCTCTTTTTTCCATATCCTCTCTGCAAACAGGTAAAAACATTAGTCCTCCCAAATCAAAAGCGGTGCAAATCCGAGCTT
>JAFSIU010000003.1 GCA_017439615.1 Bacillota bacterium | reverse complement strand
TGTTGCTTATACCCGCCCTTCAGAGCATCTGTTCTTGAGCTATACTCTTTCCAATGCTGATGAACAGGCGCTGCTGCCTTCCATTGCTGTCAGGAGAATAAAACATTTATTCCCTCAGCTTCAGGAAGGTAATTATAATGAACTGCCGCTTGAGATGGAGGTTGGAGGAAACGACACTCTTGCACATTTGGCAGTGGAATTACGTCGTCGCGATTCAGGTGAAGAAATTGAGCCATATTGGGAAGAGTTAAAGACACAATATGAAATACTGCCTGAATATGCAGATAATTTGCATAGAGTTATGTCAGGATTATATTTCAAAGCAGGTCCCAAGCCTTTGAGTAAGGAAAGTATAGCCTCCTTATTCAAACAAAATCTCTATTCAAGTGTTTCGCGCCTTGAAGCCTTTAACAGCTGCCCATTAGCTTATTTTGCAGGTTATTCTCTAAAGCTGCGCAAGCGTGCTGAATATAAGCTCACTCCTCCTGATCTTGGACAGCTTTTTCATGCTGTGATGGAAAATGTTTGCCGCGAGATAACCGAGCAGAATATCTTATGGCAGGATATCACTGAAGAAAAAGCCGCAGAAATAGTAAGCAGACATACAGAGGCCCTGATGCCAGATTTTTTGGGAAATATTCTCAATTCTGGTGCCAGATTTGCCTATCTGCAGGAACGTTTCATTCTTACACTTACCAATGCTCTTATGATTATGGCAAGACAAATGGCAAAGGGTGAATTCCGTCAACTTGGCTGGGAGATCACTTTTGGTGTTGACAAGGTTCTGCCTACATTCGATATCGCCTTGCCAAACGGCTGCGTGCTTAAGCTTTCCGGATGCATAGACCGTCTTGATGCAGCAGTCAAGGATGATAAGGTCTGGCTGCGTGTCATCGACTATAAATCCGGTAACAAGGATTTAAAGATTCAGGATGTTTATAATGGTCTTTCATTGCAACTGCTTGTTTATCTGCAGGTGGCAATGTTGCACAGTAAAAAACTCGGTTTGCAGGAGGAACCTCATGCAGCAGGTGGTTTCTATTTCACTTTTAAGGATAATTTCGAAAAAATTCCCTATAATGACGATTTGCATGATCCCTTTGAGGTCAAAATGAAGGGACTTGCAGTCGAGGATATGGAAGCAGTCAAGCTTGCGGACATGAATATCTCGGGCAAGAGCACTGTTATACCTGTTACTATCAAAAAAGATGGTTCATTCGGTGCCAACACAAGTGCTGTTACGGAAGAAGAGCTGCAGCTTCTGCAGAAGCATCTGATCAATATGCTGATCAAAAGTGCAGAGGAACTATATCAAGGTGTTGTAACTGCAGTTCCGGATAAAAACGGTGCTTGCAGCTATTGCGATTTCAAGAGCTTTTGTGGTTTTGATTATGACTTTGCCCCAGGGAAAGAAGCTGCAGAAAGCTTGAAAAAAGCAGATATTTTGAAGAAGATCAGAGAGGAGATAGCAAATAATGACGACTGAATGGACAAATGAACAAAAACAAGCTATCACTCTCCGCGATACCAATATACTCGTTTCTGCAGGTGCCGGCAGCGGTAAGACTGCTGTTCTGGTTGAACGTGTGGTCTCTTTGATCACAGATGCTGAAAAGCCTGTTGATATCGACCGTATTCTTGTTGTTACCTTCACAAAGGCCGCAGCAGAAGAAATGCGCAGCCGCTTGCATGACAGACTCAGCGAGATTCTTCGTACAGACCCTGATAATCACAGACTGCAGCGTCAGCTGGCTTTGCTGCCTTCTGCATCTGTAACAACTCTGCACTCCTTTTGCTTTGATATAGTCAGACATTATTTCAATGTGGTCGGACTTGATGCGGGCTTCAGAATCGCAAAGGATTATGAGCTTTATCTGCTGCAGCATGAAACATTAGAGGCTTATATAGAAAAGCAGTATGAAGAAAAAAATCCTTATATCAAAGCGCTTGCTGATGCTTATGGCGGCTCCCGTGATGATAGTGGTCTGCTTACTGCCGTACTGAAGGTCTATGATTTTGTTATTGCCCAGCCCGATCCGATTGCCTGGCTGACAAAACAAATCAAATCTCTGGACAATGCCCAAGGTCTTGATGATATTCCTTCATGTGCTTATCTTAAAAAGTTTTGCCAGGATGAAGTTGTGCAGACAGGTCAGCTTTTGCGTAAGTCATTGGACTTTGCGGAGCACAACGGTCTTGAATTAAGTGATCATATCAATGCGGAAATCGTTCTTTGTGATGAACTGGCTGAGAAGTTCGATGAGAGCTTTGATGAATTTCTGCAGGCTTTGCAGTATTATCAGTTTATTGATTGGCGCAGGGCAAAGGTTCCCAAAGAATCAGAATATATCAAAGACCAGATGCGTCTTATTTATGACGAAGCTAAAATCAAAATCAAAAATCTGCAGGCAATGTTTCCTGTGGCTGATTCTGAACTTATTTTCAAGGATGTCATGGAGCAGCATGAGCTTGTCAAGGCGCTTTGCGAGCTTACCAAAGGCTTTATCATAGCTTTTCGTGAGGCAAAGCGTGAAAAGGGCATCGTAGATTTTTCTGATATGGAGCATTATTGTCTTGCTATTCTGAAAAAGGCTGCCAAAGAAGGAGATGCTTCCATCACTCAGCGTTTTGACGAGGTTCTTGTTGATGAATATCAGGATATCAACAATGTTCAGGAAACGATTATCTCCGAAATGTCACAGAATGGTAATTGCTTTATGGTTGGCGATGTCAAACAGGCAATTTATCATTTCAGACTTGCAGACACAGATCTTTTTATCAAAAAGCATAAAAGCTACAAAAGTGGCAAAAAGGGTGTCCGAATCGATCTGAATTGCAATTATCGTTCTGTTCAATGCGTACTTGATTCTGTCAATGAGATTTTCGGTAAGCTGATGACAACTCATCTTTGCTCCATTGATTATAGTGACGGAGCAGCCCTTGTATGCGGCAGGAAACTGAAGGGTGAGCCTTCGGAGCTGCTTGTTGTGGATAAAGGCAGCTTGGCGGAGGAATTTGAAGATGATGAAGCACATGCCGCGCGTATGGAAGCAAGAGTGATCGGCAAAAGAATAAAGGAGCTTCTTGCAGAGGGGCATCAATTGAAGGATATAGTTATTCTCCTGCGCTCCTATAAATCCTGGAGTGCGGCAATGATAGATGAACTGACTTCCATGGGCATTGCCGCCATTGGCGAGGGGCAAAGCGGCTATCTCGACAGCTCTGAGATTCGCCAGATGATGAGCCTGCTGCAGGTTATAGACAATCCCTTGCAGGATATTGAGATGGCGGCTGTGATGCGCGGTGTTTTCGGTGGCTTCACTGCTGATGAGATATTGCAGGTCCGTAATGCTCATAAATATACCAGTCTCTATGATGCATTATGCATGGAAGCTCAAAACGGTATGCTGAAGGCAGAAATCCTTGTCCGCAAGCTGCAAAATTGGCATGAAAAATCAGCTAACGAGAGGCTTTCTGTATTTATACGCGGTATTTATAATGAAACTGGCTTCTATCATATGGTTGGTGCTCTTACCATGGGTGAACAAAGACAAATGAATCTCAATTCTCTTTATGACAGAGCACGCGAATTTGAAACACAGCAGGGGAAGGGACTGTTCAGATTCATTCGTTTTATCAAGGATTTGGAAGAACGAAATCATCCTTTGAATTCGACGAGACCGCTTATTGCACAGGAACAAGCTGTACGTCTTATGACCATACATCATTCCAAGGGCTTGCAGTTCCCCGTTGTGTTTGTAGCCGGACTTGGCAAGAATTTTATTCGTAAAGACAGTTCAGGAGATATACTTCTGCATAAAGATTTTGGCATTTGCAGCAAAGGGATTAACCGCAGAAAGCGCATAACCTATCCCACAATGGCATGGCAGGCAATGAGTCAGAAAATCAAGTCGGAAAGTATTGCTGAAGAATTGAGAATACTATATGTTGCTTTGACCCGTGCAAGAGAAAAGCTGATTCTGGTCGGCAGCTTCAATAATGCGGAAAAATCACTTGCTGCATTGCATAATAAGGGCTATGGCAAAGGCACTGTTCCTCATTATTTATCTACTGCAGCCAATAATTTTCTGCAGTGGATATGCCGTGTGCTTTATGCCCATCCGAATGCCTCTGCGCTGAGAACAACTGCCGGCTATGAGGATTTTTGTGAGGAATCGGACACATCATGGAAAATCAGTGTTGTCAAAAGCCTTGATATTACATCTGAAACAGCCGAAACAGCGAAGATGTCCGAAACACAGGAGGCTGCCGAAACTGTTAATACAGAAGAAAATAACAATGAGAATGATGATGCTTGTCCTCAGGAACAGAAGGATTATATAAAACATCTGCTGAATTGGGAATATGCTTATAGTGATATAATGAACACTCCTGTCAAGTGGACTGTTACCGAGCTGCAAAAAATGTCTTATGAAAAAACTCATGAGCATTATTCCGGCTGCATATTTGGGGAGCGAACAATTTCTGCTGCGGATTTGGGAACAGCATATCACAAGGTGTTGGAAAATATCGATTTCGGCAGTAAACAGGATATGCCTGCTCTGATTGCAGAAATGAATGCTGCAGGCAAGCTTTCTGATGAAGAAATCAGCAATATGGATATGCAGGTTTTTGATAATTTCTTAAATTCGGAATTGGGCACCCGTCTTGCCAAAGCAAAGCTTATTGAAAAAGAAAAGGCTTTTACACTGGCAGTTCCTGCGCATTATATCATTAATGAGAGCAATTCTTCAGAAACACTGATCCTTCAGGGCAAAATTGACTTGTTTTTCTATGATGAAGAAGCTGACGGATATGTGATCGTTGACTACAAATCCGGTAACCGCGGTGCTAGTGATGAGGATTTGCAAAAGCGCTATGGAAAGCAATTAGCTTTATATGAACATGCTGTCAGCTCTGTTTATGGCAAAAAAATTGTCGGTAATTATATCTATTTGTTGAATGACGCCCGTATTGCCAAAATGAAATAGTTTTTGTGTGAAAATGTAATATTTTGCCGACCCCCGCATATTAATGATGCGGGGGTGTTTTTATGCAAAAATTTGTCAATCGTCTTTCCTGTTTTTGCAGAAGATGTCTGGATATCTGGGCGACGGCTCTTTCAGCAGATCTCTTTATATTTTTGACAGCCTGCATATTGCTTGTATATACGCTTTTTTGTCCGCATTTTCTGATTTTACTTGCCTTATTATTTCTTTTTATTTGGGCAATACTTTTTTAAGAAAAATTTGTTGTTATGAAATTTGAAAAACAGGACACAATAGCATTCATAAGGAGGTGAGCTTATGGCTACAATCAAATGTAAGGTTGAAGAATGCTATTTCAATGATAATGCCAAATGCCTGGCAGACAGCATACTTGTTTCCTATGATAAGGATTGTCATGAGGTAGATTGCTGCTCCAACACTGCCTGCGAGACTTTCCGCAAAGCATAAGCAGCTTGCTTTATAAAGACCGTTTCGCCAGAAGAGCTTTTTGTTCTTGCGTAACGGTCTTTTTTCATTTATTTGGTTTTACATAAAGTGAAAGAAGGAATTTTGTAAAATATGTAGAATAGATTTATAAACAATTTTTGCCAATATAATTCTAGGAGGAAATTTCAATGCAATTCAAGTTTACTGAAGGCGAACAAAACACTATTCTCATGGAAGTTGAGATTCCCTATGAGGAAATGCTCCTGCCCATGAAGAAAAAGGTCAAGGAATATGCTCAGAGAGTCAATATTCCCGGCTTCCGCAAGGGCAAAGCCCCCGCACAGGTCATCGAAAGCTATATCGGCGTACAAAACATCATGAATGAAGCAGCACAGGATTTATTAGCTGAAAAATATGGCGAGGAAATTGACAAACAGGAATTTGAGCCCATCGCAGCTCCCAAAATCGAAGTCGAGCAGCTCGAAAAGAACAAGCCCGTTATTATCAAAGGCACCATTGCTATCAAGCCCCCTGTAAAGCTCGGCAAATATAAGGGCGTTGAAGTTACCAAACGCACTTATAAGGTCGGCGATGTCGATGTTGAGCAAGAGGTTCAGAATCAGCTTGCCCGCGTCGGCAAATTGGTAGATGCTCCCCGCAAGACTGTTACCGAAAACGGCCATATCGTTAACCTCGATTTCTCCGGTGAAGTCGGCGGCGAATTCTTCAATGGCGGTTCCGGTGAAGACTATCCCTTGCAGCTCGGCTCCGGTTCCTTCATCCCCGGCTTTGAAGAACAGCTTGTTGGTCTGAAAATCGGCGATACCAAGGATGTTCATGTAACCTTCCCCGCTAATTACGGCGAAGAATCTCTTGCCGGTAAGGATGCGATTTTCCATTGCAAGATCAAAAATATCCGCGTAAGAGAATTGCCCGAGCTCAATGATGATCTGGTAAAGGATCTCAGCGAAACCGCTGAAACCGTTGCTGAATGGAAAGAACAGGTCAGACAGGGCTTGCAGGATGAAGCAGATCAGGCAGCAGACAATGAAGTCAGAAATGCTGTTATCGATATCGTTGCACAGGATGTAGAGGTTGAAATCCCCATGCTGATGGCTGAACCCAGAGTTTCCCAGATGTACGAAGATTTGTCCAAACGTCTTGATGAACAGGATATCGATATCAAAGATTATCTTAAATATATGAAGACTGACCTTTTCGGCTTGAGAAAAGAATTCCGCAAACAGGCAGAAGCTGATATCAAGATCGAGCTTATGCTTCAGGCAATCGCCAAGAAAGAACAGCTTGAAATGACTCAGGAAGAAATTGACAAAGAAGTTGCAGAGTTGGCTGACTATTATATGATGGGTGCTGAAGAATACAAACAGCAGCTTGTTGCCAATGATCAGATGCATTTCATTTATGACAAAATTCTTCTGGAAAAAGCAGCACAGTTTGTTTATGACAATGCTGTAATCAAGGTCGAAGAATATGATGCTGAATCCGTCAAAAAGCTGATGGAAGAGCAGGAACAGGTAAAACCCGAAGTAGTCGCAGAAAAACCCAAAAAGAAGACTACCAAGAAAGCTGCTGCGGAGGGCGAAGAAAAACCTGCAAAGAAGACTACCAAAAAGTCTGCTGCAGAGGGTGAAGAAAAACCTGCAAAGAAAAC
>JAFSIU010000206.1 GCA_017439615.1 Bacillota bacterium | reverse complement strand
TGCGTGTTGTTTCTATGGGGGAATATTCCAAGGAGCTTTGCGGCGGCACCCATTGCCGTGCAACTGGTCAGATCGGTTCCTTCAAAGTTCTCTCCGAAGCCGGTATCGGTGCAGGTCAGAGAAGAATTGAAGCCTTGACCGGCAGAAATGCCCTCAATTATTATAAGCACCAGCATGAAACAATTCTTGCTGCAGCAGGCATTCTCAAAACCAATGAGGAAGGTCTGTTGAAAAAGGCAGAAACTCTTGTTGCTGAGAACAAGGCTTTGCAAAAGGAATTTGAAAAGGCCGAAAGCGCCAAGGCAGCAGGCAGCACCAATGAGCTTCTCAATGCTGCTCCCGAAAAGCAAGGTATCAGCATCATTTGCGGTTTGGTTGCTGCTTCCGATATGAATGCATTGCGTCAGAGCGTTGATATGCTCCGCGACAAAAAGCCCAATTCTGTTATCGTGGTTGCAGCTCCCACAGAAGATAAGGTCAATATCGTAGCAGCCTGCTCCAAGGAAGCAATTGCCGCAGGACTTAATGCCGGTCAGCTTGCCAAGGAATTTGCAGTATGCTGTGGCGGCAATGGCGGCGGCCGTCCTGATATGGCTCAGGCAGGCGGCAAGGAACCCGATAAGGCCGCAGCAACAGTTGACAAAATCAGAGAAATGATTTTAGCCAAACTGTAAAGGAAATTTTTCGTCGATGGCGAAATAAGCATTATCCATATAGAAAGAGGGTGCCCGAATGGATGAGAAAATGAAAAACGGTATGCAGGATACAATGAGCTTCAAGGTTCAAAAATTTGAAAATTTAGAGCCTTCTGCTGTTTTGGCAGTGGTTTACGAAGCCTTGCGCGAAAAGGGCTATAATCCCATCAATCAGCTGGTTGGATATCTCATTTCCGGTGATCCCGCATATATCACCAGCCACAAGCAAGCCCGTACTCTTATTCGCCGCGTGGAAAGAGATGATTTGCTTGAGGAATTGGTTGCTAGCTATGTGGAGAAGCTTGATAAATAATAAGGATGGCTTTGACAGCTTATGAGAATTATGGGTTTGGATGTGGGCTCCAAAACCATAGGTGTCGCGGTTTCCGACCCTATGATGTGGACTGCCCAAGGGGTTACTACGGTCAAAAGGGTATCCATACAAGCAGATTTGCAGGCTCTTGCCGAAATCATCAAACAATATGAGGTTACGGATATTCTTATCGGAATGCCCTTGAATATGAATGGTACCAAAAGCGAATCGGCAGAACGAGCAGAGTTTCTTGGTGCGAGGCTTGAAGAGGCTTTTGGTATAACTCCTGTTTTCTGGGATGAACGTTTATCAACCGTCGGTGCCGCAAGATCGCTTCTGGAGGCTGATGTTTCCCGCAAGAAGCGCAAAGAAGTCATTGATAAGCAGGCAGCTGTTTTTATTCTGCAGGGCTATCTTGACAGCGGTAAATGGCGTAAATAATTTAGAATGTTTTAGGAGGAAAGAATAATGACTGAAGAAAGAGACAATGTATTGGAATTAATCGATGAGGAAGGTAATCAGCACGATTTTGCAGTGCTCGATATTCTCGAAGTAGAAGGCGCAAGCTATGCAGTTTTGCAGCCCTTGAATGATCCCGAGTTTGCCGATTCCGATGATGCTGTTATTATGCGCATCGATACTGATGAGAACGGCGAAGAAATCTTGAACGATATCGATGATGATGAAGAATGGGAAAAGGTCGTCGACTATTACAATGAAAATGTTGTCGAATATGATGACTGATCGGACAAATAGCTGACAAAAAGCTCTCAATGTGAAGCATTGAGAGCTTTTAATATTTTGAAACAGCAAAAAACCCTGCAGCAGATGCTGCAGGGGAGAAGGTAGAAATATCGGAGTTGCAGAGAATAGCTGCAATTTATTGTTTAATTCCGTAGAGCTTTGCTCTACAGTAATATTATATGGTAAAAGATTTTTTTTGATACAAAATTCAGGCAAAAAACGGATTTTGTTGTATAAACTCTGAGATTGTGTTAAAATAATCAGGTCTAAGGAGGCGTTTATTATGTGGTGGAAGATACTATTATTTTTGGTTTTGGCTTATGTATTATATTTCATAATCACCATTATCCGTTTCAAACAAACAGGTGAGTGCAGCTCTTCCTGCTCCTCCTGTGCGCATGCAGAGGGATGCCGTGCTCGTAAGCCGGAGGCCGATGATGCAAAATAAATTTCTGCTTGCTCAAAAGCTTATTGAGCATTTAGTGAATCTTGGGAAAACCCTTGCTACTGCCGAAAGCTGCACAGGCGGAGGCATCGGTCAGGCTTTGACTTCTGTTTCCGGCAGCTCTGCCGCCTATGGCTATGGTATCATTTCTTACAGCAATGAGGCAAAAGAAAAGGTCTTGCAGGTTCCGCATAATATCCTAGAAGAATATGGTGCAGTGAGTACCGAGACCGCTGATGCAATGTGCCGTGGAGCAAAAGCTCTTTCGGGTGCAGATTTTGCTGTTGCTGTAACAGGTATCGCAGGTCCTGGCGGAGGAAGTGCTGAAAAACCTGTCGGTTTGGTATATATCGGTTGTATTGATGCAAATGATAGGGTAGAGGTAGAAAAACATATTTTTAAGGGCACTCGTGATGAAGTCCGCGAGCAAACTATCAAGGCTGCATTGAAGCTTGTTTTGAATATTTCGGGAGCAAAAATTGATGAATAGAAGAATTCAATACATTTTTATATTATGTTTATGCTGCTTTTTGGCTGGCTGCGGATTATTCTCCGATTCTTCTTCTATGTATAATGGTGAGATTCAGGAGATTGATACCGCTGCCTCTTTTGAGATTACTCTTCCGGCAGATTGGCGGATTGCAGAAGATGACGAGCGCAGCTTTTCCGCTTTATCCGCAGATGGCAGTCTAGGTATATATGTTATTGCAGAATTCGGTGGTTTTACATTTTACAGCATGGAAGAGCTTGGAGAAATGGTGTTGGACTATGTCAAGCTTGATGATCTGAGCGTTTCTTTTGTGCAGGCGGGTCTGAATGAGAAGACACAGCTTCATCAGATATTAAATTTCACTGATGCAGACGGCAATGCTGCAATCATTGATAATTATATTTTCAGTCCGCATACAAGTGTGGTATATTATGTTTTCCTGACAGCCTCGGCAGCTGATTATGATATTTACAGCAAGCAGTTTACAGAGATTCTTAATTCCTTCAAGTTGACCAAAAATCGTGAAGAATTCTATGAGATGATAGAGAATATGAATGAAGAAGAATTTAATAATGCTAATGACTCGTAAGATGAAAGCGAATAAAAACGGATGTTTTTACATCCGTTTTTTTCTGCACTTCTTCACTATCACGTATTATTTCAAATAAGCGAGATTTGTTTTTTGTGCATATTGAAGATATAAAAGAAAAACGACAAGCTTCTTTCAAAGCTTGTCGTTTGTGGAAAGGAAATCATATATTGATAGATTTTCCTCCCATGGTTTCAAATCAGCAGGTGCAGTTGCAAATGGACGCCT
>JAFSIU010000205.1 GCA_017439615.1 Bacillota bacterium | reverse complement strand
ATTTTGTGATTCTGCGTCCTTTGTTGAACGGTATAATTTTTCTTGCAGTTCTTTATTTTGTAGGCACTGCTGCTTCCTATGTTCAGAACAGAGTAATGCTTTATGTCTCGCAGAAAACTCTTTACAGCTTGCGCAAAGATTTGTTTGAAGCAGTAGAAAGACTGCCTATGTCTTATTTCGACAGCAAGGGCAAGGGCGAGCTGATGAGCCGCTTCACAACTGATATTGATGCTATCAAAAGAGTAACTGCCGATGGACTTATGCAGTTTTTCTCATCGGGTATCACTCTCAGTCTCACGCTTATTATGATGCTGATCACAAATTTCAGCCTGACTGTCATCATGGCTGTTTTGATTGCGCTTATGCTTTTCATTGCCAAGAAGGTCTCCTCTGTGGCATCGCGTGGCTTCCGTGCTCAGCAGGCATCTTTGGCAGCTGTCAATTCTCATCTTGAGGAAAGGCTGTCTGCAGGCTCCTTGCTGAGACTTTATGATATGAGCGAAAAGGACAGACAGCAATTTGCAGCCATAAATGATGAGCTGTGCAAAAATGCCTGCGCTGCCAATACAGGCGGAACCATCATGCTGCCTGTCATGGGCAATCTTTCTTATATGAATTATATAATTATTGCTGCATTGGGTGCATTGAGCGTTATGAGCGGCAGAATGGATCTGGGCTCCTTTGCTTCTTATCTTTACTATACCCGTTCTTTTGCCAATCCTGTAACTCATATCTCTCAGCAATGGTCTTCGCTGCTTGCCGCGCTGGCAGGTGCCGAAAGGATTTTCGAGGTGCTTGATGAGCCTGCCGAGATAGATGACGGCAAGGTTATCACAGTTGTGTACAATGACAGACTTTGCTGGGCAGTGCCTGATATGAATTACAGCTGCAATTATATTCCTGTGCAGGGGAATATCCGCTTTGAAAATGTCTGCTTTGCCTATGATAAAGGTGATATAGTGCTGCAGGATTTCTCGCTGGATATCCCCAGCGGCAGCAAGATCGCACTGATTGGTGCAACAGGTGCAGGCAAAAGCACGGTCATCAAGCTGATTTGCCGTTTTTATGAGCTGCAATCCGGCAATATATATATTGATGGTATCAATATCTGCGATATCAAAAAATCTGCTCTCCGCGGAGTGATGGCTATCGTTTTGCAGGATGTACATCTTTTTGGCACAACAGTTGAAAAGAATATCCGCTATGGCAATCGGGATGCATCAGATGCTGAAATTTTACAGGCGGCTGAGCTTGCCAATGCCGATTATTTTATCAATATGCTGCCCGAGGGTATGGCAACCTCGCTTTCTGCAGACGGTGAGAGTCTGAGCCGCGGACAGCGTCAGCTCATTTCCATTGCACAGGCTGCCTGCCGCAAGCCGCATATACTGATTTTTGACGAGGCGACTGCCTTTGTCGATACCCGTACCGAAAAGCTGATCGAACGCGGTATGGATGAGCTGATGAAGGATAAAACTGTTCTCATCATTGCACATCGTCTTTCCACTGTCCGCAATGCCGATATGATAATCGTTATGGAAAAGGGATGCATCGTGGAAAAGGGTGATCACAGTTCGCTTATGCAGCTGCAGGGCAGGTATTATGAATTCTATACTCATAATGATGATATGGATGAAAACCTGAGTTAAACAATCAGCAGAAGCAATTTAAGAAAGGGGCAAACAGAAATTTCTGCTTGCCCTTTTCTTTTTATACAAATTATGATATTATTAATCGTCTGTATACATTTTGCTTCTATACAGAATATCGATACATCAATACCCATATCCCGATCCGGAGGTTTTTATAAATGAAGTCGAAGAGCAAGGCAAAAAGAATCATAATTTATGTTTCAGGCATTGTGTTTGCCGTGTGTGCAGTTTTGCTGCTGGCATATTTTCTTTTGCCTGCATCTTTTGATAATACTCCTGATGAATTTGTGAAAACAACAGCTGCAGCAACAGAGAAGACTCTGCCCGAAGCCGAAACAAGTATCAGCGGGCAAACCGCTGCTCAAACAACGGCTGCTGCTGAAAAAACTTCTGCAGTTTCTCTCACAACTCTTGCAGAATCGACCGCGCCTGCGGTTGATGTTCCCGAAACAACCGCTCCCGAACAGGTGCCTGTTGCTCCGACTATACCTGATGAGCCTGATTTTGATGTTATTGTGGCAGGCGGTGATCCCGAAGGTATTGCAGCAGCAATTGCGGCAGCACAAAACGGTATGAAGGTTTTGCTTGTTTGCGAGGACAATGCCCTGGGCGGTCTTTTTACCATCAGTGAGCTCAATGTTCTGGACCTTGGTTATGTTAAAAGCGGCTTAAGGAATGTGCTTGCCAATCAAGGCTTTTTTGAGAAGTTTTTCAAAGCCTGCGGCAATTCCTTCGATCTTGAGGAAGCTAAAGCATGGTTTATGAAGCAGGTCAATGCAGAAAAAAACATTACCCTGCTGATGAATGCGGAAATCAGTGAACCTATTATGAGCGACAAGACCATTATCGGTCTTACTGTGACTCAGAATGATGAAAAAACTGATTATTATTCTCATCGCGTGATCGATGCTACCACCGATGCAGATGTTGCAGCCGCCGCAGGCGTACCTTTTTCCATTGGTATGGAGGATTATGGCAGCAGCGGCTATCAGGCGGTAACGCTTGTCTTTGAACTTTCGGGTGTCAGCTATGAGGGTGTTAAGGAATATGTCAAGGAATATCATGCCAGGGGAGACTATTCTGTCGGCATTGATGCTGTTTCTGCCTGGGGTTATGGTGCTGAAGCAAAGCTTTATGAGCCTATTGATGATAATCTGCGTCTGCGCGGCCCGAATATCGGCTTTCAAAAAAACGGCAATGTCCTGATAAATGCTCTTTTGATCTGTGGTGTCAATGCCTTGGACGAAGAATCTTATAATGAAGGCATTGAAAGGGCAAAAGCTGAATTGCCTAATGTTATCAAATTTATGCGTGAGCATTTCAAGGGCTTTGAAAACTGTGAGCTTGTACGCACTGCCGAAAAGCTTTATGTTCGCGAGACCAGACATATTTATGGCGAATACAGATTGACCATAGATGATGTTCTTGAATACAGAGATTTTGATGACAAGATTGCTCTCGGCTGCTATCCTGTGGATATTCAGCCTGTTTCTGCCAAGGATTATGGCAGCGTTGTCGGCAATCCTGTGCTTTATGCCATTCCTTATCGCTGCACCGTGCCTCTGGAGATTGAGAATTTATGGGTTGTTGGACGTAGTGCCTCCTATGATTCCCTGCCTCACGGCAGCACCCGTACTGTACCTATCGGTATGTCTGTGGCAGAGGGGATAGGTGTTGCTTGTGCATGGTCTGTCAAAAATGATATAAGCCCGCGTGAGATGTGCAATAATGAAAAGGCTATGAATTGGGTGCAGGCGCGCCTCGAAAAACGAGGCGCCTATCTCATTGATATCAATGCCGAGCAGCCGGAAGTAATGTCGCATTGGGCATATGAAGGCTTAAAGGTGATACGCTCCATTGGTATGATACACGGCGGCTATGACAATGATTATAAGCTGGAGGCGGTTCTGGGTAAATGGAGCACCGTCAATATGTGCAAGCGTATTTCCAAGCTGCTTGGCAGAGATTACAGCTATTTTGATGCGCAGGTTCAGGTAATGGCAGGGGCCACCAATGAGGATGTAGCATATTTTGCAGCTTATATATTAAATGGCAATGAAAAGCCCGCAGACAGAGAAACTGCGATTAAAATGCTTGAGGATGCGGGTATAATAAATGATGTGTTTTATGATAATTTCGGCGGCTGGCAGGAAGAAGCAACCAAAGGCGAGGTTTGTTGGCTGCTGGGTATGACCTATAAATATATTGTCGATGAACAAAAATAGTGTATGCTAAGGAGAATTTGTTATGGCGGAAATTGCTGTTGCAGTCAAAAGAGGCTCATTGGTGGAAAATTTCATACGTGCTGATATAGCAGTGGTTTCTGCAGATGGCAGATTGCTTGCTTCCCTCGGCGATGCCCAAAAATATACCTATATGCGCTCCTGCTCCAAGCCAATTCAGGCTTTGGTGCCGGTTGTGGCAGGAATCGCAGAAAAATTTGCTATCACCGAGAAGGAATTGGCAATTATGTGTGCTTCGCATAATGGTGAGGAATTTCATGTGGAGGCAGTTCGCTCCGTGCTGCAGAAGATAGGTCTTGATGAAAGCTATCTGCAATGCGGTCCTGCTTATTCCTTCGGCAATCCCAAGGTCACGGAGGAATATATGCGCAAGGGTATACCGCCGATGGCTGTTATCAATAATTGCAGCGGCAAGCACAGTGCGATGCTGGCGCTCTGCCAGGCAGAAGGCTATGATACATCGAATTATTTCAAACCGGAGCATCCTGTGCAGCAGCGCATATTGGCAAAGCTTGCCGAGATCAGCGAATATCCGCAGCAGCAGATAGAAATAGGAGTTGATGGCTGCGGAGTCCCCGTTTTTGCACTTCCGATTTTTAATATGGCGCTTGCCTATGCAAAATTCGCTGATATGTCGGAAACTGCCGCAGACCGTGTCGCCGCAGAGCGTTTATGCACTGCAATGACAAACAATCCCGAAATGATAGCAGGTACAGGCAGCTTCACCAGCGAGCTTATGCGAGTTGCACAAGGAAAGCTCATTGCCAAAGAGGGTGCAGATGGTGTATATTGTATCGGTATGAGAGGTGGCAATCTGGGTATTGCTATCAAATGTGAGGATGGCAATCTTACGCATATCAGCTGTATAGCTATGAGCGTGCTTGAACAGCTGCAGCTTCTGACAGATATGCAATTGGCAGAGCTTGAGCATTTCAGGGTGAAAGCAAACCGCAATTGCCGTTCCGAAGTGATAGGCAGCGTTGAGCCGGTTTTTGTTCTGAATAAAGCCTGATATCAAGGCTTGATATTGAGTTAATATAATGTAATTATGATAAGGTGATATTATCTTCTTATCGGGAGGGTTTAATGTTTGAACATTTTACACCGCAAATATATATAGAAGATGTTTTTGCGCTGCCTGTTGGTTTTCTGAAGTCCAAGGGCATCAAGGCATTGCTGCTTGATCTTGATAACACCTTGACTGTCTGGCATGCGGAAAAGGTGCCGCAGAATATACTCTCTTTGCTGCGCAGATGGGAAGAGCAGGGGATGAAGCTCTGTCTGCTTTCCAATAACCGGGGCAAAAGAGTTGAGCATATGGCGCAGCTTCTGGGTATTGCCTATGTTAAAAATGCTAACAAACCATCCAAAGGCGGTTATTTGCGCGCCTGCGAGAAGCTTGAGGTTCTGCCTGCACAGACAGCTATGGTCGGAGATCAGCTGCTGACTGATGTTTGCGGTGCGAACAGGGCAGGGGTTTATCCTGTGCTGGTCAAACCGATTGCCAAGCGTGAAATGCGCTGGACAATGTATTTTTCCCGCAATGTAGAAAAGCTGATTATGCCGCGCGTGATGCAGAATCTCAAAGCAGCAGAAAAGGCTTCGGCACTGACTTATACAGACAACAGTTTTTAAAAAATAAATTTTGTTCATTGGGACGGTTGTGTCATCAAGCAGGAAAAAATAAAATTTTTAGAATTATTCGGCTTGACATACAAGTTGTCTTATGATATTCTATTATAGCACCTCTTTGCAGAGGTGTTAATTTAAGTATGTTTAAGGAGAGAATCGGCCATGCGTGTTAATATTACTTTAGCCTGCACAGAGTGCAAGAGACGCAATTACATGAGCAGCAAAAACAAGAAGACTACTCCCGATCGTATCGAGCTCAAAAAATATTGCAATTCCTGCAAAAAACACACCGTGCACAAGGAAACAAAATAATTTGCTGTTACAACAATGATTTTTTAAGGATGTGAAGATATGGCAAACTCCAATGTATCCGTCGAGAAAAAGCAGAGCAAGGTTAAAAACTTCTTCCGCGGCGTCTGGTCGGAGCTCAAAAAAGTGCATTGGCCCAACAAAAAGCAAATCATCAATTACACTGGTATTGTTTTGCTTTTCATTTTCGTAGTTGCAATCGCTATTTTTGTAGTGGATTCGATTCTCGATTTCCTTTTGGGTTTCATTGTTAAATAAGAGGGTTAAATATGAGCGAGAAGCAATGGTATGTCATCCATACTTATTCCGGCTATGAAAACAAGGTCAAGGATAATTTGGAAAGACGCACCGAATCTATGAATATGGAAGATTGCATTTTCCGTGTGGTTATCCCTCAGGAAAATGAAATTCAGATCAAGAACGGCAAGAAAAAGGTCGTACCGCGCAAGGTGTTCCCCGGTTATGTTCTCGTGGAAATGATCATGACAGACTTTTCCTGGTATGTTGTGAGAAACACTCCCGGCGTTACCGGCTTTGTCGGTGCGGGTGCCAAGCCTGTTCCTTTGCATGATTATGAAGCAGAACAGATTCTGGAACAAATGGGCTACAATGAAAGCCGTTATAAGATGGAATATGAAGAAGGACAAAATGTCCGTGTTATAGACGGTCCCTTCGAAAACTTCATTGGTGTTATCAATGAGGTTTCCTTGGACAGAGGAAAGATGAAGGTCACCATTTCTATGTTCGGCCGCGAAACTCCCGTTGAATTGGATTTTTCTCAGGTCGAAAAAGTTTGATTGTCCCTATCCAGGGTGTCCCCTGTTTTGTGGGAGGGTAGCAGACGCCATTCTGCAAAATCCCGCTCCGCCTGCCGCTTTTGCGGTAAGGTATACCACATTATTTTAAATTTTAAAGGAGGTGTCCATTTTGGCAAAAAAGGTAATGGCAGTAGTAAAATTGCAGATTCCTGCAGGAAAGGCAAATCCTGCTCCTCCCGTAGGCTCCGCCTTGGGTCCCCACGGTATCAATATCATGGGCTTCTGCAAAGAATTCAATGAAAGAACCAAAGAACAGGCAGGTCTCATCATTCCTGCAGTTATCACTATCTTTGAAGATCGTTCTTTCAACTTCGTTCTGAAGACTCCGCCCGCAGCAGTATTGCTGAAGAAGGCAGCCGGTGTTGATAAGGGATCCGGTGTTCCCAACCGCACCAAGGTTGCAAAAGTTTCCAAGGCAAAGGTCGAAGAAATTGCCACTCTGAAAATGCCCGATCTCAATGCGGCAAGCCTTGAAGCAGCAATGCGTATGGTTGAAGGCACTGCAAGAAGCATGGGTATTGTTGTTGAAGATTAAATTATGTCTTAAGTGGGAGGATTTTTCCGCTTGACCACAAGGAGGTTTTGATTATGCCGAAACATGGCAAAAAGTATCTCGAAGCCGCCAAAACCTTTGACAAGCATACTCTGTTTATGCCCGCAGAGGCTTTGGAGCTCGTAAAAAAGAATGCAAATGCAAAATTCGGTGAAACTGTTGAAGTTTCCATTCGTTTAAATCTCGATCCTCGTCAGGCTGATCAGCAGATCCGCGGCGCTATGGTATTGCCCAACGGTACCGGTGTTTCCCGTACAGTTTTGGTCTTTGCCAAAGGCGAAAAAGCTAAGGAAGCTGAAGCTGCAGGCGCAGATTTCGTCGGCGCTGAAGATATGGTCGAAAAGATTCAGGGCGGCTGGTATGGCTTTGATGTTGCTGTTGCAACTCCCGATATGATGGGCGTTGTCGGTAAGATCGGTCGTCTGCTTGGCCCCAAGGGCTTAATGCCCAACCCCAAAACCGGTACCGTAACCATGGATGTTACCAAGGCACTGGAAGAAATTAAAGCCGGTAAAGTTGAATACCGTTTGGATAAGGCTGCTAACATTCAGTGCCGCATCGGTAAAGTCAGCTTCGATACCGAAAAACTGGTCGAAAACTACCTCGCTTTGGTTGATACCATCATCAAAGCAAAGCCCGCTGCTGCAAAAGGACAGTATATCAAAAACATCACTGTTTCTTCCACTATGGGCCCCGGTGTCAAGATCAGCAATATCAAGCCTTTGGGCTAATAACTTAATCCATTCCAAAACCATTTGCTGCCGCAGACAGTCGGTCTCTTTCAAGAGATAATGCATTTTGCGCCGACCGAGGCAGGGAAAAGTTTTAATTATTCTTTAGAACTTAAACCCCTGCCTTCAAGCAGGGGTTTTGTTTTGAGAATAATGAAAGGAGAAACACAATGACTGAAACTGCAAAGAAACCTCAATTTTTGGCTAAAGAAGCAGAAGTAGCAGCTTTGAAGGAAATGATCGCAAATGCACAGGGCGTAGTTCTTGTTGATTATCGCGGCATCACCGTTGAAGAAGATACCAAGCTTCGTAAAAACTTGCGCGAAGCAGGTGCTGAATATAAGGTTGCAAAGAATACCCTTATCAAAATCGCTTGCCATCAGAATGGCATCGAATGCCTTGATGAACATCTTGAAGGCACCACCGGTATTGCATGCTCCGCTGATGCACCTTCTTTGGCAAAGACTTTCTCCCAGTTCATGACCGCTTCCAAGAAAATGTCCTTCAAGGGCGGCCTCTTGGATGGTGAATATGTCGACGTTGCAAAACTTGATGCTTTGGCAAAACTGCCTTCCAGAGATGCTCTCCTGGGTCAGT
>JAFSIU010000204.1 GCA_017439615.1 Bacillota bacterium | reverse complement strand
GGGTTGTGCCGTTTAAAAATCGGCAAACGCCGATTTTGCGAATGTAGAAATTAATTGGTTTGAAAAGGAGTAGCTGAAGAAAGCTGCCAAAACAGCCTCGGACAAAAAGCGTTTGAAGGGGGTTAGGGGGTTGCAAGGGGGCCCAAGGGGTTCACAATCCCCCCTGGCCCCCTGCAAAAACAAATACAAACCTGACGCTTTTATAAAAAACTACTGGCAGAAGCAAAGCCAATATTCTGAACAAATAACCCCTGCATAAAATCGCTTTATGCAGGGGTTGCTTCACAAGAATAACTGTTTTACGAGCACCTACCTTAATCGAGGCTTTTTGTATAGAAATATGTATTATTCGGGCAATCCTTCGCGTTCAATGAGCTCGCAAGCCTTGTCCAGCATGGTATCAATAAGATTCTGGCAATGTGCGCGTGCTTCGGGAGCATCCTTGGATGAAAAATCCTTCAGCTGAGTACGGCAGCAGAAAAAGGAGAAATTTTCTTCAAAATGCTCATACATTTCTTTGCCAAGCTGCATCATCTGACTTCTGTCTGCGCCGGGAACGCTTCTGCCATAAATCAGGCCCAAACCCATAACAGCACCTGAGAGTGCTCCGCAAATACAGCCTTGTCCGCCGATGCCGCCAGCCAGACCTGTGGTCAGCTTCAGAATCTCATCATCAAAAGGCAGCTCATAAGCATCCTTGATAGCCTTCACGCAGCTTTCGCAGCAGCTTAATTCCTTTGCCCCAAAATATTTGGCAGCGATTTCTTTCGTTTCCTGTGCTTTAGTCATTTCCCTTACCTCCAAAACTCTCTTATAACAAAACCCTGCTTTTTTGCAAAGCAAGGTTTTTTGAATCCCCGCTTCACAAAAGAGGGAGAATGTTAAAAAAAATGCCGTGCGCTCTCAGATCGAATAACGGCTTCCGAGTGTTACCCTGACAGTTAACTCCGACCAGGCTGCCCCATGGCACCCGAATCGCTCCGCTTACCGCTGCTTCCTTCCGGACCTGACGGGGTTCACGGTGACCCGCCGCACGGGACCCAATCATCATAATCACTTATCAGGGGCAAACCCCACAAGCCGCACCCTCAAAAAGAGCATCTGCCCTCCATATAGCGGTTTTGAGGTACAAGGCACCGCTAGCACCCCGCATAGCACGGCAAAATTCAATCAATTGTGGTGTAGCACTAATTTTAACAAATTTGCATGCTTTATTCAAGACATTTTTGGGCAAAATTGAGGCAGGAGACAAAGAAACTGTTTTTTTAGCTTTATTATATGTTATTATGTAGTCAGAAATATGGAATTCTATTGCAAAAGGGAGGATCTGACATGAAAAAAGTTATTTATGCCGCTGATGACGAAGCTCATATCCGTGAGCTGCTGCAATCCTTTTTGCAGAAGGAGGGCTTCGAGGTAAGGACCTTTGCCGATGGCGAGAGTCTGCTTGCCGCCTGTGATAAGCAAATGCCCAATCTTGTTGTGTTGGATATTATGATGCCGGGAATGAGCGGCTTCGAGGTATGTGAGCAGCTCAGAAGGAAAAGCTCTGTTCCTATCATTTTTCTGACCGCAAGAGTGGCAGAGGAGGACTATGTCAAAGGTCTGGAGATCGGCAGCGATGATTATTTTACCAAGCCCTTTTCTCCGATATCTCTTGTGATGCGTGTCAGAGCGATCTTCCGCCGCATTGAAATGGAACACAGCAGCAAGGAGGAAATAGTTTCTTTTGGAGATATCACTGTCAATATGGCGGATAAAGCAGCATATTGTGATGGCAAGGACCTTGCTCTGACTCCCACCGAGATTGCTTTTCTGCATTATCTGATGACACATGAGGGTGCTGTCAGCCGCAATGAAATGCTTAAACAAATCTGGGGCTTTGAGCAGGAGGTTGAAACAAGGGTTACAGATGACACCGTCAAAAGACTGCGCAAAAAGTTGGTCGCAGCCGAAAGCAATGTACAGATCGCTACAGTCTGGGGCTTTGGCTTCAAGCTCGAAATGAAATAAGAAATCAGTGAATGTATTCAATGTCCTGCCATTTTCGGCAGGACATTGACGAATTTGCGAGAAATATAAAGATATGAAAATGAAGATGAAAACAAGAATATTCATTGTTCTGGCATTGACTTTTGTGTTAATGCTCATTTCGTCTGCGGTTATTTTCAATACTCTCGGTGAGAGATATATTCAAGGTCAGGCACAGCAGGATCTTGATGAAGCATCAAGGCTTTTGGAGCATCTGATGTTTGAGCGCTTTCAGACTCCCTTTGCTCCCGATGATTCGATTCTTTCCGAACCGCTGAAGCTGATCAGGAATCTGGTACGCAATCGCTTTTTGTTTTCTGATGACAATGTTTTCATTATGAATAATGATGGCTTTGTTTTCACAATGGCGGATGATAACACTGTTGAGCTGCAGATTGCCAATCTGCTGTTGCAAAACACAGCACTTTTACAGATGCAGGATCCATTTGCTGTCGTCAATGGCAGTGAGACATTTTATGCAGTGCTGAAGGAGATCAGCAATGACAATGGCTATCAGTGGTATGCAGTCATCTATGTCGATACTTCTCTTTTGCATGAGCTTTTGCGCAATCAGAGCAATTTCCTGGTCATGTCTTTGGCAGCAGCCGGTGTTCTGGTCATCTTCTTTGCTTATCTGCTTATCAGCTGGATCACCAAACCAATAAACGATTTGAAGCGTTTTGCCCGCCGTATCGGTGAAGGCGATTTCACGCCCGATAATACCAGGATTGATGATACCGATCTTGCGGAATTGCGTACAGAAATGAATTCAATGGCAGCTCGTCTTGCTGCCAATCAGGAGGAGCAAAAGCGTTTCTTCCAGAATATCTCCCATGATCTGCGTACACCGCTGATGTCCATTCAGGGCTATGCCGAGGGCATACAATATGGTGTTTTTGAGGATGCCAGGCAGCCTGCCGAGGTCATTTTGGAAGAAAGCCACCGTATGTATGGTATGGTGGATAATCTGGTCTATCTTTCTTATATGGAAAGTGCGGACATCAAACCGAATGTCTTGTTCGATATCAGAGAAAACCTCTCCCGCAGCATTGAAAAAATGCAGGGAGTAGCCATGCACGATGACAAAGAGCTCATCTGCCGCTTTGATGATGAGGAGCTGCTTGTTCTGCTTGATGAAGCAAGCATTGCGCGCGCATGGCAGAATCTGCTCTCCAATGCGCTTCGCTATTGTGCCAAAAAAGTCATCATTACCTGCAGTAAATCTGATGGTATTTATGCAAGAGTGAGCATCGCAGATGATGGCGAAGGCTTTGCAGAAACTGATCTTGAACATATTTTCCAAAGATTCTATAAAGGCAAGCGCGGCAATTATGGTCTTGGTCTTTC
>JAFSIU010000203.1 GCA_017439615.1 Bacillota bacterium | reverse complement strand
TATTCCTTGATAGCGATATACTGATTGCGGTATACATTGCCTTTTCCGTCAACCAGGGAAATACTGCAGCTGCTGTCTGCCAGATAGTCTTCAAATTTCAGCTGCAGAGTGAAGCCGCCCAAGGCATCGGGAGTGATGGTATGACGCTGCATTTCGCCGTCATTTATGCTCATTACGATATAAAGCTCTTCGGGAAGCTGTGCTTTTTGTCTGGGCGTGATGATACCGAAAAGGTTTATGGTATCGCTGGTGTGATAAATGGCGCGGTCGGTATAAAGATAGGTATAATAGTCATATTCATGTATATTTGCATAGCCTGAGACATAAAGCACATCTGCATAGCTGCCGCTTGCATGTTCTATCTTCATTGTCAGAATATCATTGAAATAGCTGATTTCATCGCCTTTTGCCAGCGGGAAGGAGGTAAGTGCCACACCATTTTTGTCGGTCTTGGCATAAACAGTTTCATTTCCATTGGAAAGAGTGATCTTTGCACCTTCGGCGGCAGCATCCTTTGCGGCATCATTGAGCCAGAAGAACAGCTCTTCGCCTGATTTCTGAATACCGACTGAAAGATCGCTGATCTGAATAAATTTTTGCTGATGGCAGAGCTCATTTGTAGGCTTGCCTTCTCTGTCGAAATAAGGTGCTGCCACATCGATGACATAATTGCCGACCGGCAGAGTGTCGGGGAGAATGAGATAAGAAGTCCAGGACGCATTTTCAGGCTGATAAAGCTTCAGGGAATATTGTGCAAAGCTTTGTCCGAGTTTGGTGGTGTCACAGCCATAATCACCAAAGACGGTTTCGCGGCTTTCAGCCAAGGCTGCAAGATAGCTGTCAGCGCTGTCAAAACGATATACTGTGACAGTGAACTCCGTGCCTGCATAGCTGTATGCATAAATCGGTACAAGCGGCACTTCATCAGAGAGGAAGGTTTCTGCCTGATAGTCGTTCAGATGGAAGCCGTTTTTATATTCGCCGGAGCTCATATAGGTCATGAATTGGAATTCATAATCCTCCTGAAGCTTTTGACCGTTTTCAGAGGTGAGACCTGCCTTGAGAGTTACGGTATAAACGGTTCCCGCTTTATATTCCTTGTTGGGGTAAAATATGAAGCTGCGCCCATTCTGTGTAAAGCTGCCGTCTACAGCAGGAGATATGGAAAAGCTTTCCTTGAAGGCTTCCAAAGAAACATTGCGTGTATTGAAGGTGATTTCCACACCGGAATTAGCCTCGACATATTGCTGCTCAGGCCAGGCAGAAGTAACCTTCAGATCGGTTTCGGTCTGGAATGCCCAGGATTTGATGGGATTGCCGTTTTCATCGATGAGCTTGATATTGAGAACTTCATTCTGCGGCAGCTCTTCATCAAAAGACAGAATGAATTGTCCCTCATTATTCTTCATGAGCTTGAAGTCATAATCAGGTTCAATGGTGATATATCTTTCCAGTGTAATAGCAGTGAGATCTTCGAGCTCTTCGAGACCTGCGAGCAGAAATTCACTGTTGGTAGCGATTCCATAGCCGGTATCAATTGCAGCAGAAAGAGCAACATCATGCAGCAGCTCGGAAATATTCGGCGGCTGCACTACAGGCGGCTGTACCGGTATTGTTGTTTCAGGCGCTGTCAATGTTTTCTCGGGCTCTGTCAAGCTTTCAGGCTCGGTAAAAGGCTCCGGCACAGTGGTGGTTGTCTGCTCCGTTATCGTTTGCGTATTTGTGGGTGTGCCTGCGGTATGATTGGCACCAAAATATGATATGGCGAAAATACCGCCTGCTACAACAAGCAGAATGGCAAGAGTCAGCCAAAGAGTTTTGTTTTGAAAGAGATTTTTCATTTTTGCACCGCCTTTTTGAAAATTATATAAATAATACTTGATTTCAACAGTAAAACGATATATTATTATGACTTCAAATCAAGGCAAAAAGTTCCACATTTTTGCTTCGATTTTGGAAGGGTTTTATTATATTATAAAGAATATTAAAAAAAACTGACAGATATTTTTATCTGAATTTTGCAGGAAAAGAAAGGTAATGATGAATATGAAGGTCATCGGCATAATCGGTCGCTCCGGCAGCGGCAAAACAACAGTGATAGAAAACCTTATCTCCGCCTTTGTTGCACAGGGCTATTCTGTCGGCACCTTAAAGGATCTGAAACGCACCGATTATCAAATGGATACAGAGGGCAAGAACACCTTCAGACATAAACAGGCAGGAGCCGAGCCTGTTACCGCCCGTGCTGAGCTGAATACGGATATCATGTTCACACATCGTCTTGAGGCCGATGAATTGCTGAGATTTTATCATAATGATATCGTTCTTTTGGAGGGCTTCCGTGATTTTGAGATACCGCAGCTTTTGACAGGTATCGATGATCAGCAGCTGCAGGACAAATTCACTGATTCTGTTATCGCGGTCAGCGGCATTTATGCCGCAGAAAATTCAGAATGGCAAGGTCTTCCCTGTTTCAATGCTTTGACTGATATTGAGGCTCTGTGCAGCTTCATTTTGCAAAATGTTCCGGAATATGGCGAGGAGCTTCCGACTCTCTGGCTCGATGGCAAAGAATTGCCGCTTTCCTATGGCACAAGAAAAGAGCTTGCTACATTTTTAAAAGATGATAAAATAATATTAGAATATAAAGGAAAGGTGAGAGAAAATGAAGATTAATCTGAGTCCCCGTCTTAGTTCGGTTGCTTCTTTTGTTCTTCCCGGCAAGCCTTGCGCCGATATCGGTACCGACCACGGTCGCTTGCCTGTTTATCTCATTGCCAATGATATCTGCCCAAAGGTTATCGCCGCAGATCAGACCGAAACAAATATCCTACCCGCCCGTGAGCTGATCAAGCTTTTGGATATGGAAGACAGAATTGAAATCCGAGTCGGTGATGGCTTGGAAGTGCTTCAACCGAAAGAAGCCGCAACAATAGTTCTTTCGGGTATGGGCGGCAACAGTATCAAAGCTATATTAAAAGGCCATGAGAGCATCACTCTCACTGCTCAAAGGCTTGTGCTTCAGCCGCAGCGTGCCACCCATCTTTTGCGCCGCTATCTTGCCAAAAGCGGTTGGCAGATTGTCGATGAGGATATCGTGCATGACGGTGATTTCTATTATGAGATCATCGCAGCCGAAAAGGGCAGAATGGAGCTGACCGAGGATGAAGCCGAATTCGGTCCTCGTCTTTTGAACGGCCGTCATCCTTTATTGAAAGAATTGCTTTGCTACAAGAAGGGCATCATTCATTCCATTATCGATGCCTTGGATGAGGATATGGGCGGTGAGGCGCAGATGCGCAAGCGCTTTTTGCTTCAGGAGAGCAAGAGAATTGATAATATCATTGCTCAGCTTGAAGAATGATTTATCGCTTGTTGCTTGCTGAAAAGCTTGATTTATGTTAAACTGACATGATGTTTATATGCATGGGTAAGCTGAACGAACGCTCTGTGCAATGGTGAAAGCCGTACAGGGAGGAAAGTCCGGGCTTCGCAGGGCAGGGTGCCGGCTAACGGCCGGTGAGGGCAACCTTAAGGAAAGTGCAACAGAAATAAACCGCCTGTTTTAAAGCAGGTAAGGATGGAACGGTGCGGTAAGAGCGCACCGGCGGCAAAGAGATTTGTCGGCCATGTAAACCCCACCCGAAGCAAGACCGTGTAGGAGAATATAAGAGGCTGCCCGTCTCATTCTCGGGAGAGGTCGCAGGATTTTGCAGGCAACTGCAAAACAAGACAGATGTTCGTTCCAGACAGAACCCGGCTTACAGGCTTGCCCGTGCTTAAATTTTTTAGAAATTTTTTTGGAGGAAAATGAAATGGAAACTTTGTACAACAAAATGGGTGAATTTATCAAAATGGAAGATCTTCTGCCCGCAGATGAATTTTTCGCCTATTATAAGGATGTTATCGCCTATCTGCAGGAGAAATATCAGGACGAAAATCAGGAAAATCTGATCAAACTGAAGGCTATCTGTGCTATTGTTTATCAGAACGCCTTTGCCAGAGCCAAAATGGATATCAAAAACAGAAACAAATTCCGTAAAATCGGTGACAAATGCCAGTTCTGGGCAAATGCTATTGAGCTTCGCCTGGTCAAGGAAGGTCTTTCAGCCGATGAACAGGAACAGATGGAACAAAAGCTCTGGGGCAGAGATGCAGAATAAAAGAGCGAAATAGTATAATGAATAGCTTTTGCGGTGATTGCGCTGCAAAAGCTATTTAAGAATTTGTGAAAAATTTTGATTCGGAGTGAACTATGCGTTTAAGAAGAATTCCCGAGGCAAAGGCAGCGGTTACAGCAAGTGAACTGTGCCTGAAAGAGCCTCTTGAAATGAAAGGCCGCTGGCGTGAGGAAGCCAATGGCAAGCCTGTATATCTCGAAGTCGGTATGGGACGCGGTGCCTTCATCATCGGCAATGCATTGGCCGAGCCCGACAAGCTTTTTTTGGGGCTTGAAATACGCGAGGAAATGCTCTATCTTGCCGAGCGCAAGCTGCAAAGAGAAATGGCAGTGCGCGGGCTTTTCGAATATCCCGACAATGTGCGTTTTCTCTGGACAAATGCCAAACTGCTGCCCGAATTGTTTGAGGCAGGGGAGATAGACCGCATCTATCTCAATTTTTCTGATCCGTGGCCCAAAGCCAAGCATGACAAGCGCCGTTTGACCTTCCGCACCTTTTTGGAGCAATATATGATTCTGCTTCGCGATGGAGGCGAGCTTTTCTTCCGCACCGATAATGAGAAATTCTTTGATTGGAGCTTGGAAAGCTTTGCCGAAAGTCCTTTCATAAATCTTTCCGTGGATAGAAATGCTCCCATTCCCGAAAACGGTGTTATCAGCGAATATGAAGCAAGATATCGCGGTATGGGCAATCCCATTTTCACTGCTGTTTATAAAAAAGGAGAAAAAGAATGAAATATATTTCCACCAGAGCAAATTATGAACCGGTTGAAGCTGCCAAAGCTATAACCTTGGGTATGGTTCCCGGCGGCGGACTTTTCCTTCCCGAAAGCTTTCCTGCATTTGCACCTCAAACAGGACTTTCATATCAGGAGTTGGCAAAGAAGATCTTTGCTCTTTATCTCACTGATTTTTCAGAAGAAGAAATTTCCGCTATCGTTGAAGCCGCCTATTGCAAGGAAGCTTTTCCCGCCGCAGTCGCTCCTGCTGTCAGATTGGATGATACTGCAATTCTGGAGCTGTGGCATGGCCCCACAGCCGCCTTCAAGGATATGGCATTGCAAATCCTGCCTCATTTCATGACAGCCTCCCGCCGCAAATGCGGTGATAATGATGAAACAGTCATTCTCGTTGCCACCTCCGGCGATACAGGAAAAGCTGCATTGGAAGGTTTCAAGGATGTCGATGGCATCCGCATCATTTGCTTCTATCCCAAGGATGGAGTCAGTGCATTGCAGGAAAGACAGATGCTTACGACCACCGGAAATAACACCTCTGTAATTGGTGTAATAGGAAATTTTGATGACTGTCAAGGTGCTGTGAAGAGGCTTTTTGCTGATGAAGCCTTGAAAGATGAATTGAAAACGGCCGGCACAGTCTTTTCCTCTGCCAATTCTATCAACTGGGGTCGTCTGCTGCCGCAGATAGTCTATTATTATCATGGTTATGCCCAAATGGTCGAACAGGGAATGCTCAAAATGGGCGAGGAGATAAATATCACTGTTCCCACCGGCAATTTCGGTAATATTCTTGCCGCCTATTATGCATGGAAAATGGGTCTGCCCGTTGGCAAATTCATCTGCGCCTCCAATGAGAACAATGTTCTGACCGATGCTATTATGGCAGGTGTTTATAACACTGACAGAGTTTTTTATAAAACAGACAGTCCTTCAATGGATATTCTCGTTTCTTCCAATTTCGAGCGTCTGCTCTATGAATTGTGCGAACATGATGGAGAAAAGGTTGCACAAATGATGAACGATTTGCAGGAAAAGGGTGTCTATGAGGTTCCCGATGCAATCCGCGAAAAATTCTTCGGTGGCTGTGCCGATGGCAAAAAAGCTGCCGTGGCTCTGAAAGCCTGCTATGAAAAATATAACTATTTATGCGATCCGCACACGGCAGTTGCCGTGGCTGTTGCCGAGGATTATCGTGCGGCAAGCAATGACTCTGCCCCCATGCTGATCGCCTCCACCGCCAATCCCTACAAATTCCCCGCCGCAGTTTGCGCTGCACTCGGCATTGATTGCGGAAGCGAGGATGTGATGGCGATTGCCGAAAGCCTTTCTGCTGCTACCAACACTGAAATGCACCGCGCCCTCATCGGTGTGGATAAGCTCCCGATTCTGCATGATACAGTCATTGACCGTGCAGATATCGCCGAGTGTGTGAAAAAACAACTTGGAGTTGAATAAGCTTTGCCACCGCAGTTTGTCAAGCTACTGCGGTGGTTTTTTACAAAATCAGGAGGGAATATGCAAATAAGATATGCTGAAAAAGCTGATACAGCTTTGATACTTTATTTCATCAGGCAACTTGCTGCTTATGAAAAAATGGAAACTGAGGTCATTGCAACCGAAGAGCTGCTGCAGGAGGAGCTTTTTAAGAAAAAGCGTGCCGAGGTCATTTTTGCGCTTGAAGATGGCAAGGAGGTCGGCTTTGCTTTGTTTTTCCATAATTTTTCTACCTTTTTGGGCAGAGCAGGTCTTTATCTGGAGAATTTATATGTGCTGCCTGAATATCGGGGTAAAGGCTATGGCAAGGGCTTGCTGAAGGAATTGGCACGCATTGCCGTGGATCGCCGCTGCGGCCGTTTGGAGTGGTGGTGCCTTGATTGGAATCAGCCCAGCATTGATTTTTATCTTTCCTTAGGGGCGGAGCCGATGCAGGATTGGACTGTTTACCGTATGGCAGGTGAAAAACTGAAGCAATTAGCCGATCAGTATTAAATTCGGAAAGCATTGTAAAAAGAAAAGGAAGATGAAAATCTTCCTTTTCTTTTTTCAGATTTGGCCGTTTTCCTGCTCAGAAATTCTTATTCAATATAAAGCTGATAATTATGCTGATTCACACCGCTGTGCACAGCCTGTGCGATGGCTGCGGCAATGATGCGTGCGATGTTTTCTATAAGGCGGTCGATCTCCTTTGGAGTTACGATCAGATTGCCTTCAAATGTTTCCAGCAGCTCTTCTTCGATATGCAAAAATGTCTCATCATCAATATGCTCCCATGCAGCACTTTCAGTTTTCAGCTCTTTACCTAAAGTGAGCAGCGTTTCATATATAATGACTGAGCTGCTTACAACGGTGGGAACGCCGATGGCGATGACGGGAATGCCGAGTGTTTCTTTTGTTATGGGCAGTCTTTTGTTGCCGACACCGCTGCCGGGCTGAATTCCTGTGTCGGTGATTTGTATGGTGGTGCTGACTCTTTTGACAGAGGCAGCGGCAAGGGCATCTACTGCGATTATTACATCCGGCTTAATACGCTGCACCACACCCTTGATGATCTCTGCCGTTTCAATGCCTGTGATTCCGAGCACTCCGGGGGCAAGCGTGCAGAGCGGAGCAAGATTGCACAATGCATCGTCCTGCTGCAGAATATGCCTTGTCGCAACTGTATATTGCACGACCTTTGGTCCCAATGCATCAGGTGTAGCGCGGTTATTACCCAGGCCGATCAGCAGAACTGTGCTTTCTTTTTGCGGCAGCAGAGCTTTTATTTGTTTGGCTGTTATGGCTGAAATCTCTGCTTCATATCTTCTGCCGCTGCGTATCTCGGGCGCATCAATGGTGATATATTTCCCCTTCGGCTTGCTCATGATACGCGCACCAAGCTCGGAGAATATCTCAATACTTGTTACCTTGCCATGTGCAAAGGAGGTGATTTCTTCTATAACTCCGGGAAGCTCACGATTTTGCTTGCCCTGCAGAATGCTTTTTGCTTCGTGCGCCAGATCAAGCCTGCCGACAAAATGTGCTGAGCTGAATCTGCTGTAATCATCATTTGCCTCAATTTTCATTTGCTATTCTTCCTTTTATTGTATATAATTTGTTTATGGGCTTGTCCTGAAAAGTGTAATGAGGAGGCTTTGCTATGGAGGTTCGCTGCAATATCTGCGGAAAAACACATGAGATAGACAAATTGGACAGGAATTATGAACGCCTTGCCAAAAATCCCACCGGAGTTTATATCTGTGATGGCTGCTCCAAAATGCTTTCCATGCAGGCTGCCAAGGATAATGAAATTTTGAAAAAATCCTGAGAAGTCTTACATATTATTTGAATATTCTTTTGCAAATATACTTTTTTGAAGGCTTGTGTTTGCGACAGGATATCATATATAAAACTCGGAGGTATGGTTTTGCGTATTATTTCAGGCAAAAACCGCGGCAGACATCTTGTCGCACCCAAGGGAATGAATACCCGTCCCACCGCAGACCGTGTGCGCGAGGCGATGTTCAATGTGCTTGCACCTTATCTTGAAGCTGCAAAAGTTCTGGATGTTTTCGGCGGCACGGGGGCATTTTCGCTCGAGGCTCTTTCGCGCGGTGCGGAGTCAGCAGTGATTCTCGACAAGGACAGAAAAGCACAGGCAGCTATAGCACAGAATATAGAACTTTGCGGTGAAGGCGGAAGAGCAAAACTGCTGAAGGGCGATTCCCTGCAGCTGCTGCCGACTTTGCAGAGAAGCTTTGATTTAATTTTTTTGGATCCGCCCTATGCAAAAGACTTGCTATTTCCCGCAATTTCGCTTATACTGAAATATAACCTGATAAACGATGAGGGAATTGTGATTATTGAAACGGCTGTCGGCAATGATATGTCAGAATTGCCGTTGGAGATAAGAAAAGAATCGATTTATGGTGATACGAAAATCTTATATTGCTTAAAACGGAGGTAGAATTATGGCAGAGAGAATGGAAGTTGATGCTGTATTGCAGGAATTGGAAGAGCTTATCCAGAATGCTCCCCGTATTCCGATCAGTGGTAAAGTTATGGCCGATGGTGATGCGATTCTCGCTTGCATCGACAAAATCTATGATGTTTTGCCCGAAGAATTAAAGCAGGCAAAGCAGGTCATCGAACATAGCGATAAATTGCTTGAAAGCATGGAGATGCAGGGCAAGCGTATGATCGAGGATGCACGCAATCAGGCAGCAATGCTCGTCAGCGAGACTCAGATCCTGCAGGATGCTCAGGCTCAGGCCAATGTCATCATTGCCGAAGCAGAGAAAAATGCCGTTGAATTGCGCGCTGATTCCTATGCTTATTCCGAGGATATGCTTCAGCAGCTTGAGCTCAATCTCGAAAGAGTTATTCTTGCTATCAAGAAGAGCCGCGAAGACCTGAAAGCTTATCGCAACAATTAATATTTTCTAAATATATGCCGCCTTTGAACAGCAAAGCTTTGCTTTGTTTGTTTTGAGGCGGCATTTTTTATTTTCTGCCATTGATATAGAATATAAACAGGCAAAAAAGACAAAACAAAAATATCTGTGTCGTACTTATCTGCATCATATTGCTGCTCACAGTTGCGGCATTGAGTGCCAAAGATTTGCCAATGGGCAGAGCAAGACAATATGCTGCGATGCCCTTGATGATGCAGGCGAGCATATATGGTCTGAAATTCAGTCTGTGTGAGGCTATCATGGCATAGACCTGCGCCTGTACAGACAATCCGCCGAAGGAAAGAAAAAAAGCACAAAGAGCAAAGCTGCGCGCAAAATCCATATCATTGACGCATTTTGAAATGCCAAGTGTCATTTCTGTGATGCCGCAAAAAAT
>JAFSIU010000202.1 GCA_017439615.1 Bacillota bacterium | reverse complement strand
GCTGCTGTTTTTTGTTTGGAACCTGTCAACTGATGGTTCGTTTTTTCCATCTGTTGGAGAAATAAAAGACAATGCCAATGAAAAAGGGAGTGAAGCCTGCCAAGGCATCGCCCAGCCAAAAACCAATATAGCCTTTGTCCAGAACTATGCCGAAAAGCACAGCCAGACCGATGCGAAGGATTATGCCATCCAACAATGCGGTAACAAAATTGACCCTGTGATTGCCGCTGCCATTCAGAATAGCATTCATTGGAGCACGGCTGGCACCGCCAAAGAAAAGCAGCACCGCAATTGGCAGAAATTCCATTGCGACTTCCAGAACATCGGTTTCCTTGTTGAAAATACCATATATCTGTTCGGGAAAAAGCAGCAGTAAGCCGCTCATCACAGCTGCTACGCTGAAGGTTATCTTGCCGATTGTGAGCATAATTTTCGGTACGCGCTCATATTTTTGCGCGCCGATATTCTGTCCGACCATTGAAGATCCCGCATTGCCAAAGGCAAGTGAGATAAGATTGCTGACGCTGGCAATCTTGGCTGCAATACCTGCGAAAGCCGAAACCGCAACACCGAAGGAATTGATATAGGAATTGACAAAAAGCTTGGAGAACTGAATGGAAGCACTCTTGATAGCCATAGGTAACCCCAACTTCAACAAGTTGGATAGCATAGACATATCAAGCCTGAAGAAAAACGAAGGATGGAATTCAAGACCGAGCTCATCTCTTTTGCGATATAAAAAGACCAGACAAAGCAGGAAGCTGGTTCCCTGACTGATTACGGTGGCAAGAGCTGCACCCATACACTTCATATCCAGAGCAAAGACAAAAACAATATCCAGTACAACATTTATCACTGCCGCGATGCTGACAAAGATAAATGGATGCTTGGAGTCTCCCAGCCCTCGCAGAACTGCACTGACCATATTATATCCATAAATAAAGAACAGCCCTCCGACAGAAACAGCGGAATAGTCCAATGCCCAATCATATGCGAGGTCAGGAGTGTTCATCAGTATCAGCATTTCCTCTCTCAATGAAAAACAAAAGATACTGAGCAGCACAGCACAGGAAAGAATTGAAGTAAACATCGTGGCAATGAATTTGCCGAGCTTATGTCTTTCGCCGGAGCCGACATATTGCGAAACAATGACTTGTCCGGCACTGGATAAACCCATAGCAAAAAAAGTAAGAAAATGTGTTATATCGCCGCCGACAGCCACTGCAGACTGACCGACCTTACCCATTTCCATACCGACAATGATCATATCGACCATATTATAAAGAATCTGCATCAGATTCGATAAAAACATCGGGGTCGCAAAAACAAGCAATTGTCTGGGGATACTGCCTTGTGTAAAATCTGAAATTAAGCCATTATTCTTATTCATGCCTCACCTTATGTCACTACACTCTACGTAATGCAACAAATATGCTGATAATATAATATCATATATTTAGGTACAGAACAATTATTTTTACAAAAAAAAGAACTGCCGTATGCAGTTCCTTTTGCTCTGTTAAATTTCCGTTGAGCAGCTTCAGCTTGCAAAAGAAAGCTTCATCTGCGGGAAGGATGCAGGATCGAGAGCATATTCCACACTTTTGAAAAAACGCTCCTGTCCGACACAATCCTCAATGCCGCTGCGCTTGATCATTTCCATAAGACTGTCAGCAACACCGCAAACAGAAACTGCTACACCCCTGCTCTTCAAATCCTGCAGCAGTTCCAAAAACATCTGTGCACCGGAAATATCCATATAAGACATACCACGCACAGAGAAAATAACAGCTGATTTGTCACGCAATCTTTCTGCGATTTCTGCAATGGCTTGTGTATTGGAGAAAATTACTGTTCCGGTGATATAAATTACCATAGCATTTTCATATTCCTTGGGTAATTTGGCATTATGATTGTGCAAACGGTTTCTGTTGACAGGCTCATAATGGATCTCCAGACTGGAAAGATGTGCGATCAGGAAAATAAGAGCAAGAGCAACACCGATAACAATAGCAGTTGTGAGATCGAATACAACTGTTGCAAGCATAGTTGCCAGATATTTGAAAATCGCACCATTGAAATGCTTGGAGAAGATATATTTGATCATAGACCAATCATTCATACGCCATGCCGTAACCATCAGTACACCTGCCAGAGCGCTGAGTGGAATATGCGACATCACAGGGCCAAGCAGCAGCATGGAAATCAGCAGAACAACTGCATGAAAAACACCTGCGAGACGGGTTTGCGCGCCCGATTTGACAGCTACACTGGTACGGGCAATTGCGGCGGTGGCAGGTATGCCGCCAAACAGCGGAGCAAGAATATTGCCTATACCCTGCGCTATCAATTCGCGGTCGCTATCGAGCTTAACTCCTGTCATACGACCTGCACTGGCACCGCACAAAAGACTTTCAACCATGCAAAGAGCCGCTATACTGAATGCAGGCATCAAGAAAGATTGAAGATCCGAAAAGCTCATATCAGCAAAAGACAAGCGATCTGCAAGTAAAAAGGTAGACGGAACAGTGCCGACAGAGGTGATATCCAAAGAAAAGAGCATAGAAACTGCTGTCGCCGCAATGATAGCGATCAAAGAAGATGGCACTATGTTTGACCATTTCTTTGGGAAAAAGAGCATTATCAAAACCGCTGCCGCACCGATGGCAAAGGACATCCAATCGGGAGAAAAGCCATAGACAAAATAGCTGCCCAGCTTCTCAACTGCAGTACCTCCGACAGAGCTGACACCAAAGAAATTATCAATTTGTCCGAGCGCAATAACTATGGCAATGCCGGAGGTGAAGCCCGTAATAACAGGCATGGGAATAAAAGCAGTCAGGCGGCCAAGGCGCAAGACCCCTGCCAGTACCAGCATGATGCCCGCCATAAAGGTTGCAATAAACACTCCCTGCAAACCATATTGCGCGATAATAGACATAAGAATTGCAGCCATTGCACCGGTAGGACCGGAGATCTGATAGAATGCGCCGCCAAAAATACTGATTGCTATGCCGCTGATAATAGCGGTCAGAAGTCCTGATGCAGCAGATGCGCCGCTGCTGACACCAAAAGCAAGTGCAAGCGGCAAAGCAACAGCAGCAACCGTCAAGCCCGCCATGGCATCCTTCATAAGCTTTTGCGAATTATAGCCTCGGAATTCGAGTTTTAAGTCATTGAAATATTTGTGAAGCATTTTTCTCCCTCTTTCAGCAATGTCAAAGACCGCCGAAGCGGTCTGGGTTTTCCTCTATAAAAACAATAAACCACCCGTTACTAACAGGCGTTTTATCAAAATTTTCTATCTTTGATTTGTCATACAAGAGCTTATTATATGCTTCTTGAAACTTCTTGTCAACAAGAAGTTTTGCTTTTTGCAATATTTTTCCGAACAAAAAAGTAAGGGCTTGCCACCAATAAAGAACTTTGATTTTTTGCCCGAGCAACTCTCATAATACTATAAAACCTGTCTGTATAGAATAAGCAGCAAAAATCATCGCAAACAAAACAAAAAGCCGCAAAAGCGGCTTTTTGCATTATTGTTATTTCGGATGGCGTAAGCTTAAAATTAAGCTGCTTTGCCTTCTTTCTTATCTTCCAAAGCGGAGATAACGGTTGCGCATGCCATATCACCGGTAACGTTGATAGCGGTACGACCCATGTCGAATACGCGGTCAATACCTGCAACAAGAGCGATACCTTCAACAGGCAGACCAACGCTGACGAGAACCATGGTCAACATAACCATACCTGCACCGGGAACGCCGGCAGTACCGATAGATGCGAGAGTTGCAGTGAGAATAATGGTGAGCAACTGACCGATAGTCAGATCAATACCGAACATAGAAGCAATGAATACAGTGCAGACGCCCTGATAGATTGCAGTACCGTCCATATTGATGGTTGCGCCCAAGGGGAGAACAAAGCTGGTAACTTCTTTGCGTGCGCCGAGTTTTTCGGAGCATTCCATGGTCAAAGGCAAAGTGCCAACGGAGGAAGCGGAAGAGAATGCCAGAATCATTGCGGGAGATGCGCCCTTGAAGAACTTGAGGGGAGACATACCGGCAAAGCTCTTGACAGAGAGAGAATAAACGATTGCTGCATGGATGATATAAGCGAGATAAGCAACGATAAGAACCATAAGCATATCCTTGAGGATCTTGGGACCGTTTTCAGCAATTGCGGGAGTGAGCAGGCAGAAAACGCCGATGGGGGAAAGCTTGATGATGAAGTCCATGATCTTCATGCAGACTTCATTGAAGCTTTCGACAAAATCGGCAGTTGCCTTGCCCTTAGCACCGGCAAGGATTATACCGAAGCCGAAGAAGAGAGCAATGACGATAACCTGCAACATGGTGGAATTTGCCAAAGGAGTGATGGGGTTGGAGGGGAAGATATTGATGATAGTCTGCATAATGCCCTGGCTTGAAGGAGCTGCATATTCCAGACCTGCGGTATCAAGCTGGCCATAAGTTCCCTTCAAAGCATAGGAGAGAACAAGACCGATGATGATAGCCACAGCAGTAGTGCAGAGATAGTAAGCAATGGTCTTGCCGCCGATGGAAGCAACCTTGCGGACATCCTTCATCGAGATGATACCTGCGATGATGGAGAATAAGACAACAGGTACAACGATAAACTTGAGCAAGTTGAGGAAGATGGTGCCAAAGGGTTTAAGCCAATCGGTTGCAAATTCCGGCTTGCCGATCCAGATAAGAACAAGACCTGCGATAACGCCTGCGATAAGTGCGATAAGTACCTGTACGCCCAATGAGAGTTTTTTCTTCATTTTGATTTTCCTTCCTTTCTAAAATATATATCAGACACCCTACATTAGTATATAAGATGATTACGCTTAGGATTATACCATTTAATTGACATTAAGGCAAGAATAATCTTGCATAATATGACATTTTT
>JAFSIU010000026.1 GCA_017439615.1 Bacillota bacterium | reverse complement strand
TGCTATTCCTGCTGATAAATATTGACGATTTCGATATCCGTATAATAGTGCTGCAGAATCTCTTCGGCGAGATATCCCGCTTTTGCCATTCCGTCTGCTCCGTATTGACATAGCCCCACACCATGTCCCGAACCGTGGCTCTGGAAAACGATATTATCTCCATTGATGGAATAGCTGAATTTTGCTGAAAAAAGCCCCAGCTTTTCGCGTATTGTTCTGGCAGAGAGCTTGTCAAGTTTATCTTTGATGCCGTTTTTGCTGCAGCCAAGAGCCGCCGCTGCTTGCTGCAGGGAAAAGCTTTCTGTGTTTGCATATCTTGGCGAATGTGTACAAAAGCCGCATACGGTGCTTTTGAGATATGGCACACTTGCCGTCCAATAATCCTCAGCATTTGAGGTCTTGCCTCCGCAGGTGGAAAAATAGAGTGCGTTTATCACCTCATTATCATAAAGCATAATTTCTCCTGCAGTTTCCTGTACTGCCTGCTGAATTCTGGCATAATTCCTGCTGAAATCTCTGCCCCAGTTTTTCTTCAGATCTTCAGTGCTATAATATGCCTGACAATGCGCAAAGTTGCAGCACACAACCGCATCCTTATGCCTTTGACTGCCTGTCTGACCGTCCATATTATTCACTATATAAGTTCTTGCGGCTATCGCTTGTGCCTTCAATGCCTCCAATTCAAAAGAAGCAGGCATTTCCGCCGCCAGCACCCCGACAAGAAAGCTTTCCAGTTCTGTTTCTTCAAGCTCGCCTTTTTGATTGATTATGGTGATGTGCGGCGAGGAAGGTAAAGAAATGCGCTGCGGTATCAGGCTTTTCAGTGTCAGGCCTAAGGAGCCCAGCAGCAAAGCCGCACCAAAAACAAGCAGCATTGCTGCTGCCTCCTTGTTTTGACATATCATTTTGAGTTTGAGAAGAAGCTTCATCTGTTTTCTCCGTTTGCGAATATATAAATTTTTATGAAATTGAGTGCTTTTATATGACAGGAGATGATTTTTTGCTTGGCAAAGGTTTTTTGCTTCGGACTTCGGCAGCAGTAAAGAAGCTTGGCTTGCTGCTGATATGTTGTTTTTTGATTTCCTGCACGGCAGGGGAGAAAATACATCCTCTTGAAAATGCTTTTTCTGCTTTGGAGGTCGAAGCTGAAAAAATGCGTATCGTGGTCTGGCGCTGTATAGCCGAGGATTTTTTGGAGCCCGAAGAAATGCAGCCGCTCCTTGACGCTGCAGTAAAGCTTTTGGATGCGGAAATAATCAGTGAGGCAAACACGCAGCAGCAGGAATTCAGCAGCTGCATTATACTTGCACAGTCTGGGGGAATAAAGCTTTCGTTAACAGCGCAAGCAATGCCGCAGGCGAGCTATATTATTATTTCGGCCGAGTGTGATATGTCGTGCGGGAGTTTTTCTGATTTAGCGGCTCTGCTTGGTGAGGCGGTCGGCGAGCCATATTCTGTGAATGCACTTTTGGTCGGTTCTTGTCCGGGGAATATGCAGGAACAATGGCAAAAGCAGATTGAATCGGCCATTGCTGCCTGCGGAGCAGAGCTTGTCGAGATCACTGCAGAGGAGAGTTATTGCAGCGGCACTGCCCGATGTCCTTTCCTGCAGGAAAGTGAGCTGAGCGGCGGCAGGCACATCAATCTTCAGCTTGCAGCAAGCTATGATGAGCAGGAAGACAGAAGCTTCTATTATCTGGGGTATCCGCTGCTTTATATTGACTATTGATCGTTTTTGCATATTATAAGGAAAGTAGAAAAAGCAAGCAGGAAAAAGCACTTTTGCGAAGAAATAATATTAATGCAAAATTTGCGGAGGTGCTTTTTTGAGAAAGATAATTGTTGAAGGCGGAACCCCGCTCAAAGGAATTGTAACCGCCAGCGGTGCAAAGAATGCTGTCTTGCCTGTTATAGCAGCATCTTTGTTGACTGATGGCGAATGTGTTATAGATGATACCCCATGGCTTGCCGATGTGGAGACGCTTTGCAAAACCGTAGGTGAAATGGGTGTGAAAACCGATTTCGCAGGCGGCAGACTGCATATCGATACCAAAGGATTTAACAATCCTGATGTTCCTTCCGAATTCGCACGCAAGATGCGTGCTTCTTCGCTTTTGCTTGGCCCTGTGCTTGCCCGCTGCGGCAGGGTCTTTCTGCCCTTGCCGGGTGGCTGTGCCATCGGCGCTCGCCCTTTGGATCTTCATGTCAAGGGACTTGAAGCAATGGGCGCCAAGATCGTGCAGACTGATACACATATTGAAGCCTTTGTCGGCAGATTGCGCGGCGCAAGGATTTATCTCGATTTTCCTTCCGTAGGCGCAACTGAAAACATAATGATGGCAGCGACTTTGGCTGAAGGACAGACTGTTATAGAAAATGCCGCTTCCGAGCCCGAGATCGTTGACCT
>JAFSIU010000201.1 GCA_017439615.1 Bacillota bacterium | reverse complement strand
TACTCAGCTCTTTAGTATAGTCGACTGTTTTCTTGTCTTCAGCCTTGGATTCCTCTTCTGCTGCTTCGGCTTTCTCATCTGCCTTGGCTTCTTCTGCAGGCTTGGCTTCTTCTGCAGGTTTCGCCTCCTCAGCAGGTTTTGCCTCCTCGGCAGGTGCCGCCTCCTTGGCAGGCTCTGCTTCCTTAGCAGGTTCTGCCTCCTCAGCAGGCTTGGCTGCCTCTTCAGCCTTGGATTCTTCCTTAGCAGGTGCTTCCACGTCGGCTTGCTGCTCTATCTGAACCTTCCCAGGCTCATCTTCTGCATATGCAAGCAGATTAGTCGGCATATAGGTTATGACCACAGCCGCGCACAGGAGAATCGTCAGGGTTTTCTTGATTAATTTCATGATTGTTCCCCCATATAACATAGAAATAAATTGTTTTTTTCGAAAAGAAAGCTTGGGGTAAGCCCATATTACCCCTTTATACATAGTAAATAATAAAAAAATGTGCGTATCAGAAACGCAACATGTCGTCGGTTATGGGGTCAAAAGACCCCCTATATATAGTACTTTTTTAAAGACAACAATGTACTATATTGAGTACAATCGCCTGATAAAAAAATAACTGCAATATTAATGAATTTTATGGTATTTTTTTAGTTTTTTGGCAGTTTTAACCTAACCGTTGTTTCACGATCCGAATTGCTGATATCCAGCGCTCCGCCACATTGGATCGCAAGGCGTGTGCGCACGTTTTCGAGCCCGATGCTCTTGGTTTTGTAGCGGTTTTTGGCGGTGTTAGGCGCATTATCTCCCGGATCCGCACTGATTGCCGTTGATTCTCTTCTATTATAAATACTGTCAGTCACCACAATGTTTATTGCTCCGTCGCTCTCGAAAGTGGAGATCGTGATCCGCGTTGCACTCTCTTCTCCATGGGCGCCGCTAGCGGCAACAGCGTAGGCACCATGCTTCACCGCGTTCTCCACGACGGGCTGCAGCACAAGCGGCGGCAGCATGAAATCAGTCACCTTCAGATCATATTCCGCAACAAAACGCCTTAAACCGCTAAGCTGCTCCAGCTCCAGATATGCCTGCGTATGCTCCAGCTCCCTGGTAAACGGTATCAGTTCCTCCTGCGTGAGGCTTTCAAGATTACCCCTCAGGTATCCTGAAAAAACCTCGATGGCCTTCTGTGCTTTTGCCGGGTCAGTCGTACAAAGGCCGCTGATGCTCTGCAGCGAGTTATATATATAATGAGGTGAGATCTGTTCGGCTAGAAGCCGCACCTTGCTCCTTGCAAGTTCTGCCTCGTTTTCAATAAGCTCCTCCCTCAGGTGTTCGTGATACTGCTGGGCGATTATAAGCAACATCATAGAAAAGCCCAGGCCTGTCAGCCTTACCGGATCAAAGACTAGCGCTATCGCTGCGGTGATGACCGCTGCGATGGATGCGCGCCAGAATTCTACTGCTGCACGCACCGACCAGCGCTTTCGGAGATACACCCATAAAGTGACAAACTGCAGCAAAATGAAATTAGTAAATACATCGATGTCTCTGATGAATGCATAAATAACGCATCCGGCAAGGATCATAGCCAAGGTCGCAATATACCTGGATCCGAGTCCCCGCCTGTCTTTGCCTTCATTTATATATATGACATGATTTGCAGATTCTGTTATCGCAATCGCAACAAACATGAATGCTACAGCCCAGATTGCAGGAGCCGTTGCGGGTGATAGTAAAACGGTCCCCTTCTCATACGCATAGTCGGTCGGCATCTGCTCGATGACCCTCGCAAAGATGCGCAAAAAAACGCCGGCCAGCATCAAAGTAGTGGCTGAAAACAGATGTGACATTCCCGGGTGCTTTGCATTCTGCAACGCAATAGACAACGTAAGCACGATCAGGAATACACCGGCCGTGATATCGCTAATATTATAGATGATTTCCTGAGTCAATATTGATGAGCCCATTATCTATTGCCCTATCTTTTCATAGATGCCGAATGCGCGCTGCCTCCAGAGACGAAATGTCGCATCCGAAGTCTTACGATACATTAAAAGTTCCAGTATTGCCGCTGCAAGATTAATCACCGTTGATACTATGAGTACAACAATGCCACTGCCGATCCAGATGAATCCCGCCAGAATGACGGCAACAGTGTTGCAGCATATATAAACAAAGCCGAGATGTTCAGATAAGGAGGCTGCTGTGATATCGCCATACCTTCTGAGGATCTCGCCAATACCTTTCATAAAAAAGAATAATGCCACCCCCATCAGCAGCCTTGCGACAGCTACCGAGGCCAGCATTACAAATTCTACGACAGACGCCGCGTCACTATTGCCAAGAACCATAAGCCGCATTTCGAGTGCCACCAAAAGCGTCATTATGCATTCAATGATCAGCACTACTACCATCAGAATATGAGAAACAGTAAATT
>JAFSIU010000200.1 GCA_017439615.1 Bacillota bacterium | reverse complement strand
TATCAATGCAAGAAATGTGATTATCTGCTCACTTTCCTTGAGATAAAGAACATAGGACTGCTTACGTGCTACTATGCCTCCATGCAGTTCAAGCTCAGCAAATATCATATTCAAAAATTCTGCCTGCTGAGGATTGTTGCAGACAATTTCCAGATGATAGCCGCTTTGGGGATCCGAAACCGATCCGCTTGCCAGAAATGCACCGCGAAGCAGTGCCCTTTTGCAGCAATTATTCTTCCAGATATGTTCCTTGGGCAGCATAGTGAAATCAGGTTTCCATATATCTTCCGGAGAAAAGCCTAATTCTGCAAGCGCAGTGCTTACTCCATCCTGGGGATTCATCACAAGAGAATAGACCTGATTTTTTTTCAGCTTATCCTTGCGGTGAACAATGATTTCGGACTGCATATCATAGACTTCCTTGGCAAGAGAGAAAATACGCCTTGCCGTACCTCCGTGCTCTGTCTGCATGGAAAGAGCAACTGAGTTCTTCAAGCCCAGACGCAAGCTGCCATTCAACAACAGGAAAGCGGAAAGCTCTGCCTTTTTGCAGCAGCTTTTCGCAGTTGATATGCGGCATAAATCATCCTTTACACTTGATGCAAATGACATTTTTCTCTCCTTAATCTCTGATTATAACAGCATTCCTGCTTGCCTTATCAATATCCCTGTGATAATGATTCAGGCAATAGTCCTCTGCAGAAAGCTGTTTTGCAAGCTCTTCAACAATGGCAACTGAACGGTGCTGACCGCCAGTGCAGCCGACACCAATAGTAAGATATTTTTTGCCCTCCTGAATATAATTCGGAAGCAAAAATTCGAGCAATTCAATAAAACGCTGTACAAAATCCTGTGTAAGCTCATTTTCCAGAACATAATTTCTTATTTTCTCATCCAAGCCTGTCAGCGGACGAAGCTCGGCATCATAATAAGGATTGGGAAGAAAACGAACATCCATAACAAGATCGGCATCCAGCGGTAAGCCGTATTTATAGCCGAAGGACATAAGCGATATCAGCATAGCAGATTCTTTATGTCCTGTTATGATCTCCGCCAATTCCTCTGTCAGATGCTTGGCAGTCATTTCAGAGGTATCGATAACAGTATCAGCTATGCCGCGCAGGGATTGCAGCAAGTGGCGCTCTTTGATAATACTATCCTGAGTGGATATACCCTTGCTTGCCAGGGGATGACGGCGGCGTGTCTCCTTGAAGCGATGCAGAAGTTCTTCATCACCTGCTTCAAGAAAAACAATGCGATAAACAACACCCATTTCTGCCAATTGTGAGAGAGTTTCCTCCAAAAGATAGAAAAATTCTCCTCCGCGGACATCGATGACCATAGCAATCTTTTCCACACTGCCGCGACTCACAAGAATACCTTCGATAAACTTCAAAAACAGATTGGGCGGCAGATTGTCCACGCAGAAATAACCCATATCCTCCAATGCATTGATCGAGGTTGATTTCCCGGCGCCGCTCATTCCGGTGATGATTAATATTTCTCCCTTATGCTCCTGCATAATAACCTCCCCCCAAATTTCCCTTTGCTCTCTCTTTTTCAATTTCAGTCTAAAACGAATTTTTTTACAGCATAAGCAACTCCGTGCTCATCATTGGTAAGTGTAATAAAATCAGCCTTGTCCTTCAATGCCTGTTCTGCATTACCCATTGCTATTTTCAGGCCTGCGGCATCAAAAAGCTCCATATCATTGAGGCTGTCGCCGCAGACCATAATCTCATCTTTTGCTATGCCATAATGCTCGGCAAGCGCCCTCACCCCTGCACCCTTATTGGCGGCAGGATTAATGATTTCAAGGAAAAAGGAAGCCGATTTGGTGATATAAACCGAATCTCCGAATTCAGCCTTCAATTCCTGCCATATCGGCGCCAGAATTTCCGCATCTGCAACATAAAGCAGCTTTGTGGGAGCAGACTGCCAAAAGTCTTCTATCCTGCCGACAGCTTTGGCAGGAACATTACAGACCCTGCAATAGCCAGCAATCGCAGCACACAGCTTATCCACAACAAGCATATCATCGATATAGGTCTGAACGAGCACATTCTTCTCTCTGGCAATTTGCAGCAATCGCTTGGCAATATCAAAATCAAGCCTGAATTCCTTGATTTTCTCACCGCTTTCGGCATCGGCTATCAGGGAACCGTTATAAGTAATTATAGGCCCGCGAATTCCCAGTTCCTCAGCAAAAGGCTTGGCAGCACGCAGCATTCTGCCTGTGGCAATTGTTACGATAACACCCTGAGCCATTGCTTCCTGCAAGGCTGCTTTTGTCTCTTCGGCAAGTTTATGATCTGAATTCAGCGTAGTGCCGTCCAGATCCAATGCGATCATTTTTATCATTTCATTTCTCCGTATTCAGCTATGTGAAAAAATAATAACATAAAAAAGCAATTCTTATATAGCACAATTTATCGATTTGGTATCATTGGTCATTGTTTTCTGCATGAAAATATTCATAAACCGCTTTCGCTGTCGCCTTTGGTAGTCCCTGCACAGCCTGCAGGCGGTCAAGGCTCGCCTCTTTGATGGCAGAAACAGAACCGAAAACATCAAGCAGCAGCTTGCGGCGCTTTTCACCCAAACCGGGGATATCCAAAAGCTCGGAATGCACCTGGCTTTTGCCTCGCAATTCTCTGTGGAAGGTAATGGCAAAGCGATGCGCCTCATCACGAATCTGCTGCAAAAGCTGTAAGGCAGGTGCGGAATGTGGCAAAACAATGGGCTCGGAATGCTCGGGGATATAGATTTCTTCGAACTGCTTGGCAAGAGAGATAATATTCACACTCACTCCCATTTCCGCCAAAACCTCACAAACAGATGAAAGCTGCCCCTTACCGCCGTCGATGATAAGCAAATCAGGCAGCTTGGCGAAATGAGATTTCTCATCATTCTGTTCCTTCAGACCTCTTTCGTAGCGGCGATGCAAAACCTCCTGCAAGGAGGCAAAGTCATCAACACCCTCCACTGTCTTGATGCGGAAACGGCGATAGTCCTTCTTGGCGGGCATGCCGCCCTCGAAAACCACCATGGAGCCGACTG
>JAFSIU010000199.1 GCA_017439615.1 Bacillota bacterium | reverse complement strand
CGACTATTCATCAAAACCGTTTCTGATGATATCTGCCCCGAGGGATGACAGCAGCTTCTCAATTTGCTGATAGCCGCGATCAATCAAAACAGCATTTTTAACAACACTTTCGCCCTCTGCAGCCATTGCCATAAGCAGAAGCGCTGCACCGGCGCGCAAATCACTTGCCTCGACCACAGCACCGCGTAAATATTCACGACCAAAAACCAATGCCTTATTGCCAATATTTTTGATTTTGGCTCCAAATCGCTGCATTTCTGCAATATGCCTGAAGCGATTTTCAAAAACAGTTTCTGTGATAACCGAGATGCCCGAAGCGACAGTCTGCATTGCCATCATCTGCGGCTGCATATCAGTCGGGAAGCCGGGATAAGGCATTGATATGATATCGACACTGCGCGGTCGCTGATAAGCTATGACCCGTAGACCTTCTTCATATTCCAGAATACTTATGCCGCTTTCGCGCAGTTTTGCGATTACGGCCGATGAGGTCTGCGCATCTGCACCGCGGAACAGGCAATCACCGCCTGTCATTGCAACAGCCGTCATCAGGGTCGCCAATTCTATTCTGTCAGGAATGACACGATGCACCGTTCCATGCAAAGAATTTACACCTTCTACGGTTATTACACTGCAGCCTGCACCGGTTATGCAGGCACCCATTTTGTTCAGAAAAGCAGCAAGATCCACAATTTCAGGCTCGCGCGCGGCATTTCTGATCACAGTTGTACCGTATGCCAAAGCAGCAGCCATCATTATATTCTCTGTTGCGCCAACCGAAGGAAAATCAAGACATATTTCCTTGCCTCTGAGCCCTGATGCGCGCAGAATTATCTTACTGCCGCAATCAAGCACCTCAGCACCCATAGCGCCAAATGCATTCAGATGATAATCCAAGGGTCTTGCGCCTATTGCACAGCCACCGGGAACAGGCAAACTGACAATTTCCAAACGATGCAGCAGCGGCGCAAAAAGCAATGATGAAGCGCGAACCCTTTTGCAGAATTCCTCATCAGGCTGAGCAGGTTTTATGCCTGCAGAATCGATAAACATTGTGGAGCCTTCAAAACGAATTTTCACACCATAAGAGCGTAATAATTCGCACATAACAAAAACATCCTCAAGCAATGGCACTCTTTCGAGCACGCACTCCTCTTTGCTCAACACTGCAGCTGCCATAACAGGCAAAACAGAATTCTTGGCTCCTCTGATCTCTGCTTCACCATACAATTTTTTGCCGCCGCAAACCACAAATTCCTGCAAATTGCCACCCCGATATAGGCTATTCTCCCAATAACCTTACTTCGGCAGCCAGTCTGATTCCGAATTGCTTTTCCACCTCAGCCTGCACCTGCAGCATCAGCTCCTGAACATCAGCCGCAGAGGCATTTCCGAGATTGATAATAAAATTGCCATGCTTTGGACTTACCATAGCATCTCCGACTCTCTTTCCCTTAAGACCTGCCGCTTCAATCAAACGGCCGGCATGATCATTTTCGGGATTGATAAAAACACTGCCGCAGGATGGAAATTCCAAGGGCTGTTTGGAGGCGCGCAGCTCCATCAGTTCACGCATTTTTGCCAATGAGGCTTCTCCGTCTCCATGCTGCAGGCTCAGCTGTACATTACTTATTACACCATTCATCTCACGGACATTGCTATGACGATAGGCAAATTGCAATTCTTCCTTGTCAAGCTGCCTTATATCGCCATTATATTCTATAATGCGCACTGAGGTGATTATCTCACCTATATGAAAACCATAGGCTCCGGCATTCATATAAACTGCTCCGCCGATTGAGCCGGGGATACCTGCGAGACATTCCATACCGCACAAATCATGCTGCGCAGCACGCTTTGCAACAGCTGTAAGCATTGCACCCGCTTGAACGATTGCACCGTCTGACAGCCATTCTATAGCAGAATAGTTACTTCCGAGCTGAATGACTGCTCCACGTATGCCTTTATCACCGACAAGGAGATTGGAGCCATTGCCGATTATCTGCAATGGTAGATTTTGGTCATCACAATAGCGAAGGACAGCGCACAACTCTGCTTCATTTTCCGGACGCAGAAACAAATCAGCAGGGCCGCCTATCTGCCATGTGGTATGCTTTTTCATCGGTTCATCAAACAGAACCTGATTTTTCAGCAATTTCTGCAATGCTTCAAAATGCTCCATTGCTTTCTCCTTTTCTGATTTTTATTTTGTAAGAGTTTTGAGTCCAGAGAGCTCGCGTACCAGATCCTCACCACATTTTCTGATATCGCCGGCGCCCATAATAAGAACAATATCATCCTCGCGGACTATTTCCGCAAGAGTTTTGCATATTTCTTCCTTGGTTCCGCCATAGCTGATATGCTTATATCCCGCCTTCGCCGCTTCTGCCACGATATTTCGTGCGGAAACACCTTCAATAGGTTTTTCGAAAGCCTCATATATCTGCGCGATAAGTGCCATATCACATTCCGCAAAGGAATGGGCGAATTCTGTTTTCATAGCCTGCGTGCGGCTATATCTATGCGGCTGAAAAACTGCTATCAATCTGCCTTTATGCATATTCCTCACAGCTGAAACCGTTGCTTTCACCTCAGTCGGATGATGTGCATAGTCATCAATGATAGTAATGCCGTTCACCTTGCCCAAGAGCTCGAAGCGTCTGCCTGTACCGCGGAAATGCTTCAAGCCTTCGGCAATTGCCGCAAATTCAAGGCCACATATTCTTCCCACGCAAACTGCAGCCAAAGCATTGGAAACATTATGTCTGCCGGGAACCTGCAGATGCAGTTCGCCCAAGAACTCGTTTTTGAAGAACACATTGCAATATGAACCACTTTCGTCATAACGGATATCACGTGCCTGATAATCAGCGGTATTGTCCAATGCATAGGTGATATAGGAAGCAGGCACCTGTTCATAGATCTCTCTGTTATGCGGACAATCAAGATTGATGACAGCATAGCCTGATTGCGGCAGCTGACGGACATATTGCGCGAAAGCTTCCTTGATCTCATCAAGAGATTCATAGTGATCCATATGATCTTCTTCTATGTTGGTGATAACAGCAATTTCAGGATTCAAAAGTAAAAAGGTGCCGTCAGATTCATCAGCCTCAGCAACAAGATATCTGCCGCTGCCGCCTTTGGCATTCGAGCCAATCTGCGGCAAGGTGCCGCCGATGATTATGGTAGGCTCTGCTCCACCCTCTTCAAGCATAAGACTTATCATTCCGCTGGTCGTGGTTTTGCCATGGGAACCGGCAACACCAATACCGCTACGGGTACTCATCAAAAATCCCAGCATTTCGGCACGCTTCAATATTTTAAGACCGCGTTCCTTGGCAACCTGCATTTCGGGATTATCCATCGCAACTGCGGTGGAATATACCACACAGTCAGTATCAGCAGGCACATTCTCAGCAGCATGACCAATGTCTATGTTAGCACCCTGAGCACGCAAGGCTTCAATAAGTGCTGAATTCTTGACATCAGAACCACTGATGGAATAGCCCTGTTCAAGCATAATTTTGGCGATACCGCTCATTCCTATGCCGCCTATTCCTATGAAATGAAAATTCTTCTCCTTCATCTTGCACCTCCTGTAAGCAAAATCTGCTCAGCGACTTCGAGAATATTGTCTACTGCATCAGGTTTGCCCATAGATGCAGCATTTTTTGACATCATTTTCAGCTTATCATAATCAGCAAGCAGGCGCAGCACAGCTTCACAAAGAGTATCAGCATTCAGCTCCGAATCGGTAATGACCTCAGCAGCATTGGATGCTTCCAAAGAGCGCGCATTACATTCCTGATGATTGTTTGCTGCATGGGGATAAGGCACTATTATAGAAGGAACTCCGACACACATTACTTCTGCCAGAAAAGATGCACCCGCCCTGCCAACCACCAGATCGCAGGCACCGAGAGCATAGTCCATACGGTTGAGATAGGGCATAAGCTGCAGGCGCTGGCTTTCCTGCAAGCCCTGCTCCGCGAGTGCTTTTTTTTGTGCTTCAATATTTTTATTTCCTGTGAGATGGATTATGGATATACCTGATTGCAACAGTTTCTTATATGCACCGGCCATTGCGCGATTGATAGATGCAGCACCCTGTGAGCCGCCTGTTACAAGCAGAACAGGGCTCGCATCGTCAAAGCCAAAATAATTGCGTGCTTCTTTGCGGCGCACCTTTAATATTTCATCACGCACCGGCAAGCCTGTCAGGAATTTGGGAGTATGTTCCGGAAAATGAGAGCCTGCAGCTTCAAATGTAAGGCATATTGCCTGTGCCTTTTTTGCCAATAATTTATTTGCCCAACCGGGTACCGCATTTTGCTCATGCAGCAAAACAGGCACGCCTGCCAATTCTGCCGCACCCAATGCAGGTGCAGAAGCAAAGCCGCCTGTGCCGATTGCCAGATCGGCATTGAAATGCTTGATAATTTTGCCTGCTTGTCCCAAGCCAACCAGATCAGTAAAAGCATCGCCGATTATCTTGAAGGAATGACGGGTAAGCCCTTTGGCCTCGAAGCCTGCAAATTCAAAGCCTGCTTCCTCAGCCAATCTCTGCTCCATAGAGTTATTGGCACCCATATATAGTATACGGCAATCATAATTAAGTTTTAAACCCTGAGCAATAGCAAGTGCGGGATAAATATGTCCGCCTGTACCACCGCCCGATACGATGATATTTTTCATTTATTCTTCTCCGTATATTGTGAAATATTCAGTAATAAGCCAACGATGGCAAGGCTGACTATGAGAGAGCTGCCGCCATAGCTGACAAATGGCAAAGTGATACCTGTTACGGGGGCGAATCCAACTACTACCAACAAATTGATAACAGTTTGTATTGCAAGCAAAAGGGTAAGTCCCAATGCGCAATAAGCATTAAAACGGTTCGTACTGTTGACCGCAATATTAAAGCCGCGCCAGAACAGCACCGCGAAAAGAAAAAGCACAAAAATACATCCCAGGAGTCCCAATTCTTCGCCTATGACACCGAAGATGAAATCTGTATGTCTGGCAGGCAGCCAATAAAGCTTGGCATTGCCTGCACCCAAGCCTACGCCCATAAGTCCACCAGAGCCGATAGCCATTTTGGATTGCATGACCTGCCATCCGCCATTGGTTCCCGGATCGGTAAATTCCAATAAGCGCTGCATACGATATGGTTCAAATACAATCATAGCAGCAACACCCAAAATACCTATGATAACAGTGATAAAATGATAAGGCCATCTTATCTGCGAGCAGCACATCAAAAGGAAAACTGAAACTGCCAGAACAACTGCACTGGACAAATCTTCAATAATGATCAGTCCGCAGCACAAAAGCATTACTGCAAGGCAATATGCATAGGCTCTGCCGCTTCTGATACTTCCATCCTCCGCAGTCCTTTCATACAGCAGTTTGGAAATGAAAACAATGAGAATGGGTTTACAAAATTCGGAGGGTTGCAGGCTGATACCGCCTATTGTCAGCCAACGCATAGCACCGCCGCCTTCTTCGCCAAAGGAAGAAAGCAAAACCATTCCCAAAGCTGCACAAACCAAACCCAATGCCACCGGAGAAACATTTCTTATGAGTCCCAATGGCAAACGGAAAAGGACATACATTGCGCCAAAGCCGAGAAGCAAATTGATCAGCTGCCTTTTGACAAAATAAAAGGAATCATTATAAGGAGCGAACTGCGCAAAATAAATACTGGAGGAAAAAACCATAATTATGCCTATGCCGCTCAAAACACATACGCAGAAAAAAAGCCACCAATCAGCAGGGTGTTTTGCTATTTTCTTTTTCGTCGAATAGTGCATATTTCCTCCATTTTGTTTGGTTAAATCATTGATATCTGTTAAAAGCTGTTCACAATATCTTTGAACAATCTGCCGCGCACTTCATAGCTTTTGAACATATCCCAGCTGGCGCAAGCAGGTGAAAGCAGAACTATATCTCCTGCCGAAGCAAGTGATGCTGCTTTTCTGACGGCAGCTTCAAAATCCGTACCGCATAAAAAGATATTCTCTATACCGACAGCCTTGGCTTCTTCTTCTATCATATGCTCTGTTTCGCCTAATAAGACGAGGGCTTTGATTCTTGCCTTGCCGATTTCAAGCATTTCGCGGAAGCTGATTTTTTTATCCATACCGCCTGCAATGAGCACAAGCGGAGAATCAAAGGCCTCCAAAGCCTTGATCGAGGAATCAGGATTGGTCGCCTTGGAATCATTGATATATGTAATGCCGTTGAGCTCGCGGACAATTTCCTGTCTGTGCTCAACACCGCGGAATTCGCGCAGCACAGCAGCAATACTGTCCTTGGCAGCACCCGCGCAAAATGCAAGCAAGGCGGCCGCAAGAGCATTCTGAATATTATGCTTGCCTTTTATCTGCATTTCTTTAACGGCTAAAAGCTCAAGCTCCTCATCTGCATAGCGGATAATGAGCTTGCCATCACGGACAAATGCACCTTCTGTCATCTCATGTTCAGCAGAGAAATACAGCACCTTTGCCGCTGTGAAATCAGCAAATCCGCGCACTGTTTCATCATCATAATTCAATATAGCAAAATCTTTGGCGATTTGTTTTTCTATAATACTGCGTTTAATTGCAGTATAATTTTCCATTGTCCCATGACGATTGAGATGGTCGGGTGTAACATTCAGCACCGCTGCGGCATAGGGATGAAAAGAAGGACTGTCTTCCAGCTGGAAACTGGATACTTCAGCTACAATATATCCCTCCTGCTGCAGTACTGCTGCTTCTGCCAAAGGAATACCTATATTCCCTCCCAAAAATGAAGGGATTGATGCTTTTTTGATTATTTCATATGTAAGACTTGTAGTGGTAGTTTTACCATTTGTACCTGTTATTGCGATATAAGGCACTTTTGAAGCGCAAAATGCCAGCTCCAATTCACCAATGACAGGTATATCGTGCTCCTTTAATGCCCGTACAAAAGGAATTTCGGGAGGGATACCGGGGCTTTTGACTGCCAAATCCCAATCCTCAACAGAAGGATTAGCTTCCCCGCAGAGCAGGCGCACACCATTGGCACATAATTCCTGAACGGCTTTATTCTCAGCTGCCTTGGCATTTGCATCATAAAGCGTTACCTCTGCGCCCTGCTGCAATGCGAAGCGGGCTGCAGAAATGCCGGAGATACCTGCACCCAAGGCAATGAACTTTTTATTCTTCAATTCATACTTCATCTTAATCACCTTTTAAAAAGCAGCAATAGCAACAGCCAAAGCTGCAAAGCATACTGCAGCCGTCCAGAACACAATGACGACCTTGGTCTCCTTCCAACCCAGCATCTCAAAATGATGATGCAAGGGACTCATAAGGAAAAGCCTTTTGCCCAAAACCTTGAAGGAAAAAACCTGAAGCATTACAGAAACTGCTTCCAGAAGATATACTGCACCGAGTATTATGAGCAAAAGCTCTGTTTTGGTGAGTGCCGAGAATGCTATCAGCACACCGCCCAAAGCGAGAGAGCCTGTATCTCCCATAAATATCTTTGCAGGAT
>JAFSIU010000198.1 GCA_017439615.1 Bacillota bacterium | reverse complement strand
GGTTAGGGGGATGCAAGGGGGCCTAAGGGGTTCGCAATCCCCCCTGGCCCCCTGCAAAAAAACGCAAAACTGATCCTATGGAAAAATATTTGCAGAAACAAAACCAAAGTCCTGAACAAGCGAACCATTCACAAAAATCATCTTTTGCGGATTTCAAACAGCAATAACAAAAAAGATACTGCTGTTTTATGAAGCTACTCATTTTATGCAGGCATTTTGATAACATGCATCGAGGCAAGCGGATTTGCAGAATTCAGACAAAGCAAGAAACAAAAAACAGGGCAAAAGCCCTGTTTTTGATTAAAGGTTGTATTTTTTCTTGAACTTATCAACTCTACCGCCCTGCTCAACGAACAATCTCTTGGAGCCGGTGTAGAAGGGATGGCACTGAGAGCAAACGTCAACCTTGATCTCCTTTTTGGTGGAGCCGGTAACAAAAGTGTTGCCGCAAGCGCAGGTAACAGTGCATTCATTATACTTGGGATGGATACCTTCTTTCATGATCAGTTCACCTCGTTTTCTTCATAAAGGTTATTTTGCAGCCGATATCGGCATTTTTGCTTATATGATAGCCTATAAAGTCTACCACAGAAAAATATCTCTTGTCAACAAAAAATTTATTTATTTTTTGCTTTTGCTTTTCTGATTTGAAAAATTCCTTATTTTTGCAATCAAAAACCGATTTTTTAGAAAATGCCTTTGTTATATTTGAACATTGCCCAAAAATTCAGGCCGAGTCCGATCACAAGCCCCAAAACAATGAGCACAGTGGAGATCAATGACAAAACCGCAAGCTGTGTTTTGGCAGCGACAAAGTCGATCAAAGCATAAAGCATGATTGAAGCGCCGCAGATTACGGTGCCGATGCCGACCATTCTGCCGAAAGGCAATCTGTCTTCCTCGGAAACTCTTTTTCTGTGATAACCGTGCAGAGAGGAAATATCCCCTGTCATATTGCGAAGACCGAGATAAATTATGAAAGCTCCCAGAATAACAGGGATAATAGTTTCAATCATTCAAAACACCTCATTTCCCAAAGAACCTATTTCAGATTGCGGGAGAAGCTGCCAAGCTCGGTTTCGGGGCAGGCTTCTCGAAGGCGTGCGAGCATATTTTCAATGCCCATGCCCTGTTCATCGGGCAGGAATGGCAGCATAGCCTGCGGATCGAGATTGAGATTGCGGAACTGCACCAGATCCACGCCATATTCATTGATAAGCTCTATCAAAGCCTCGACCTGCGAGGGCGTGTCGGTGAAGCCGGGATATGTAAGCAGATTGAGAGAATGATAGCGGCCTGCCTGCTGCATAAGGCGCATCGATGCCTTGACATCATCGAGACTGTAATTCAGCGGACGGTGATAGGCGGCATAATCCCCTGTCCTGGCGGAGAAGAGGCTGACGCGGAAGCTGTCCATACCTGCTTCTATCAGTGCTTTTATGGCTTCTGTATTGCCGGCATTGGTATTGATATTGATGGTGCCGCATTCGGTTTCGGCGCGGATAAGGCGGATGGCCTCGGAAATATTTTTATATTGCAGGGAGGGCTCACCCTCGCAGCCTTGTCCAAAGGAGATGATGGCTTCTTTCGCTTCCTTCAGATGATATATGCCAAGCTCTGCGATTTCCTGCGGAGTGGGTGCAAAGGAAATGCGCTGCTGCGGACTGGGGCAGCATTCGGAGGGCTGCAGGGAAATGCAGCCGAGACAATCGGCATTGCAGGCAGGAGATACGGGTATACCTGCTTCATAGCGATGATAGAATATATTTTCGGCGGTGAAGCAACCATATTCAAGCGAGCATTTGGCAAGCTGTTTGACAATGCGGTTTTTTGGGAAAAGCTGCTTTACTTTGGCAATTTTTTGCTCGAGCTGCGGAGTGTTATAAATAGTAGGCTTCCATTTGCGCTGCTCATCGCTCTGCACCGCTGCCACAAAGAATTCGTCATCCTTCATACAAACAGCGGTATAGCCCAAAAGCGGAAGATCTCTGCCCTCAAGCTCGGCTGCGGGAAGCAGAGTTCTGGTATAGCCCTGCGGCAAAAGCGCTGCCACGGCACAGACCTGCTCGGGTTTTTTCTTATAAGGATTTTCCTCCAGCACATATATCTCGCCATCCTCGGGATCTCGGCCGATGGGAGCATGCTCAGTCATCATGCAAAGTGTTGCGCCCTCGGGCAGCGGAATAAGCTCGTCCTCTGTGGGAAAGACAAGCTCTGTGCCGTTCATCGCGGCAAATTCCATACCCGGAAAATCGATCAGTTCTCCTGTAGGACGGGCAAAAAGTGTTTTCAGCATTTTGTTTTCCTCATTCCTGCTCTTTTATAAAAACAAGCATAAATTTTGAAAATTTTGTTTTTTAAATTATTGATCATATAAAAAACATTTTTCATTATTTTTTTCTCTCCCTCAGTCAGCTTCGCTGACAGCTCCCTCATCAGAGGGAGCCGGGAAAAATAACAAACATTAAGGTTTTCTTATAAAGGTTTTCTTATAAAGGTTTTCTTATAAAGGTTTTCTTATAAAGGTTTTCTTATAAAGGTTTTCTAAAATATTTTTTAGAAGGCTTTATTTAGTCT
>JAFSIU010000197.1 GCA_017439615.1 Bacillota bacterium | reverse complement strand
CAAAAAAAATATGGCTGTCATTACTGCCGCGGGTCTGGTCGGCAGAATTGATTCTGTATCTGCCTATTCCTCGGAGGTCTTGCTTTTGCATGATGCAAACTGTCCTGCTGCTGCAATGCTTCAGGCAAGCAAGGCATATGGAATTGTTGAAGCTGATGATGACAATGATACTGTTTTGCAAATGGTACATATTTCTTATGATACCAATGTGGAAGAAGGTCAGGTAGTCATTACTTCCGGCTTAGGCGGAATTTTTCCCGCAGGACTTCGGATCGGTTATATAGCCAGTGTTTCATCAGATGCAGGTGGACTGATGCAGAAGGCAAGCATTATACCATTTGCGGATTTTGAGCGCCTTTCCGATGTTCTCGTTCTGACAAGAAGTGTAGATACTGCAGAGGGGGGACAAGATGAATAAAAATATCAAAAGCAGAATAATTCTCAGTCTGCTACTTGTTCTTATAATCGTTTTGCAGACCACCATTATTCCTTCTATGGATATTTTTGGTGCTTCTTTAAATCTTCCTATACTTTTTGTGGTGCTGATTTCGCTGTTTCGCGGCTCTGCTTCGGCCTATGGCTGGGGACTTGCCATAGGTCTTCTTCTTGATCTTCTGGCAGGTAAATATATTGGTCTTAATATGCTTTCACTGCTTTTTTGCGGCTTTTTCAGCGGAATGCTTTTCAGTAAGAATTATAAAACAAATTTCTTTATTCCTGTTGCCGCAACAGCAGCAGGTGGTTTGATTTATTCTGTTATATATTTATTGCTGGCAAGATTTGCAGGCGTGCAAATTTCCTTTATGCGTGATTTATTTACAGAAATGATGCCTATGCTGATTTTTACTGCGGCAGCAGCCTTGCCGCTATATATTTTTGTATATATTATTCATCAGCATAATGCCGATAATCAGTTTGTGGGTGTAAATAAGGGCTATAATAAATGAGATACGGGGACAGACATGAGAAAATCAAAAGCGATATCAGACTGTTGGTATTAACAGTCATTTTGATATGCGTTTTTGTTTTGCTTGTATCCCGTCTTTATAATTTGCAAATGTTGAGTGAGAATGATTATTCAGCCCAATCCGAAAGAAACCGCACGCGTCTGCTGACTATCAGTGCGGTACGCGGAAACATTTATGATGCAGATATGAATGAATTGGCTACCAGTGAGCCTGTTTTCACTGTGTCTTTGTTGGCTGTCCCGGCCAAAGACCGTGAAGCCGTGGCAGAAGCTTTGGCGAAATATCTTGAGGATGATGAGATCACTGCATCAGATATTTATGATACCCTTATGGCAAATGCCAGACAATATGAATCGGTGCTGATCAAGCGTCTGCCCTATAATGAAGAAAGCATCCGTAGAGTAGCCATTCTTGAAGAGCATAAAGCAGAGATTCCCGGCTTGCTTATCGGCACTGAATCAATGAGAGTTTATCCTTATGATGCTCTTTTCGGCCATAGTCTCGGATATGTTGGCTTAATAACCCAAACGGAGCTTGACAGTAATCTCACGGGTGATTATCAGAGTTCGGATTGGGTTGGTAAATCAGGACTTGAAAAATCTTATGAAACCTTTTATATCGGAGAAGAACAGGTAGGCCTGCGCGGTCAAAGCGGTGTGCAGCAGGTCATCATCAATTCAAAAAACTATCCTGTTGCGAGTGAGGTTTTAGCAGAGCCAAAACAGGGTAATTCTCTTGTCATAACTATGGATATGGAAGTGCAGAAGGTTATGGAGCAGTCTTTGGAGGCTGTTATCAAAGAATTGCAGAAGGAATATCCCGAGTGTCATTCAGGTGCAGCTGTTTTGCTTGATGTCAACACTTCCGCTGTAATAGCAAGTGCCAGCTATCCTTTTGTTGATCCCAATGATTTTGCCAATGGTCTGAGCAAGGCAAATTACAGTTATTATATGACCAATGAAGACCGACCATTGCTGAACCGCGCTATTTCCGGTCTTTATGCTCCGGGTTCGACCTTCAAGCCTGTTACTGCTTTGGCCGAGCTTTATATGAATGTCGCTTCGCCTAATGAAACGGTCAACTGTACGGAAGAAGCATGGGTCAAGCCGCGAGCAAAATGCACCCGTGAGCATGGCGAGGTCGATCTTTATAAGGCATTGGCTGTTTCCTGCAATACATATTTTCAGGAAATGGGCAGCAGAGCAGGTATTGAAGCAATATATAAAATCGGCTCCGAGCTCGGCTTGGGACAATATACAGGTATTGATCTTCCGGGTGAAGGCAAGGGTGTTTTGCCAAGCCCTGCATACAAAAACTCCATCTTCGATGAAAATGAATGGGACTATAATTGGCAGGAATATGATACCTTCTATACTTCCATGGGACAGGGATACAGTATTTATACCGTAATGCAGCTCGCCAATGCAGTTGCTACAATTGCAAACGGCGGCAATCATATGCAGCCTTATATCGT
>JAFSIU010000196.1 GCA_017439615.1 Bacillota bacterium | reverse complement strand
GAAAAGGATATTCTGCCCGAGGCTTTCGCCGTTGTACGCGAGGCTGCAAAAAGAGTTCTCGGTATGAGACATTTCGATGTTCAGCTCATCGGCGGTATGGTCCTGCACGATGGACGTATTGCCGAAATGAGAACAGGCGAGGGCAAAACTCTTGTCGCAACCGCTCCTGTTTATCTCAATGCTCTCTCCGGCAAGGGCGTGCATGTCATCACCGTCAATGATTATCTTGCTACCCGCGACAGCGAATGGATGGGCAGAGTATATCGCTTTTTGGGACTTTCTGTCGGTCTCATCGTTCACGATATGACTCCCGAGGCCAAGAAGGCTGCTTATGCTGCTGATATCACCTATGGCACGAATAATGAATTCGGATTTGACTTCCTGCGTGACAATATGGCTGTTTTCCCCGAGCAATGCTTTCAGCGCGGCCTGAATTTTGCTATTGTTGACGAGGTAGACTCCATTCTGATCGATGAAGCTCGCACTCCGCTCATTATTTCAGGCCCCTCGGATAAGCCCACTGAGCTTTATTATGAAATCGCCCGCCTTATCCCCAGACTGAAGGCAGAAGAGGATTATAATGTTGACGAAAAGGCCAAAACAGTTGCTCTCACCGAATCAGGTGTTGCCAAAATGGAGAATTATCTCCATGTCGAAAACCTTTTTGATCCCGAAAACACCGAGCTTGCACACTATGTCAATCAGGGGCTGAAGGCTCATGCCCTTTTCAAACGCGACCGTGATTACGTCATCAAAGAGGGCAAGGTCATCATTGTCGATGAATTCACAGGCCGTCTGATGTTCGGCCGCCGTTACAGCGAGGGTGTGCATCAGTCTATCGAGGCCAAGGAAAATGTCAAGATCGAAAGAGAATCGCAGACTCTTGCCACCATCACCTTCCAGAACTATTTCCGTATGTATGACAAGCTGGCAGGTATGACAGGCACCGCCGCAACGGAAGAAAATGAATTCCGCGAGATCTACAAGCTTGATGTCGTTCAGATCCCCACCAATCTGCCTATGCAGAGAGTGGATATGCCCGATGCTATCTATCGCACACAAAAAGGCAAGCTTGCGGCTGTTATCAATGATATCGAAAATGAGCATGCCAAGGGCCGTCCCGTGCTGGTCGGTACAGTTTCCATCGAAAAATCCGAAGAGCTTTCCAATATGCTCAAAAAACGCGGAATCAAGCATCAGGTGCTGAATGCCAAATTCCACGAAAAAGAAGCGCAGATCGTTGCACAGGCAGGCCGTGAGGGCGCTGTTACCATCGCTACCAATATGGCAGGCCGCGGTACAGATATCCTGCTCGGCGGCTCCTATGAAATGATGGCGCAGGAAGAAATGCAGGCCAATGCCGAGCATGAATATAGCGATGCTGAACGCCTTGAGCTGCTTGATAAATATAAAAAGCAGACCAAAGCCGAGCATGACAGAGTGGTCAAAGCAGGCGGCTTGCATATCATCGGCACCGAGCGCCATGATTCCCGCCGTATCGACAATCAGCTGCGCGGTCGTGCAGGCCGTCAGGGCGATCCCGGCTCCAGCCAATTCTATCTTTCCATGGAAGATGATCTGATGCGCCTTTTCGGCGGCGATGGCTTGGGGAATATGATGGACAAGGTCGGAATGGACGATTCCATGCCCATTGCCGTGCCCATTGTTTCCAAATCTATGGAAACCGCACAAAAAAGAGTCGAAAACCGCAATTTTGAAGCCCGCAAGCACGTGCTTGATTATGACAATGTTATGAATGAGCAGCGCGAGGTCATTTATTCTCAGCGCCGCCGCGCTTTGAATGGTGAAAATCTTTCCGAAAGCGTCTATGGCATGCTCGAGGATGTTATCAATCGTGCCGTCAAGGCCTATGCCATCAGCGATTTCCCTGAAGAATGGGATATGCAGGCATTGCTCACAGAGCTTGACACCATCGTTATCGACAAGCCTTCTGTTGAGGAGCTGCTGAAGCTGGATAAGGATGAGGTCGCACCTCTGCTTATCGAAAGAGCAAAGGCATATATGCAGAAGCGAGAGCAGGAGATCGGCACAGAGATGATGCAGAAGCTGCAGCGCTGGACCATTCTCCGTTCCGTTGACAACAAATGGATGGCTCATCTTGATGCCATGGATCAGATGCGTCAGGGCATCGGTCTTCGTGCCTATGGTCAGAGCGATCCCTTGGTGGAATATAAATTCGAGGCTTATGAAATGTTCAATCAGATGACTGCCGAGATTCAGGAATCTGTTATCCGTCTCATTATGATTGCAAGGATCGAGCCTGCAGCCCCCGCAGCACCTCGCCCGATGGTCGAAAACCGCGGCGGTGATGGTTCTGTTGTCAAAAAACCTGCCCGCCGTGATGAAAAGGAAGTCGGCAGAAATGAGCTTTGCCCCTGCGGCAGCGGCTTGAAATATAAAAAATGCTGCGGTAAGGACAAATAATCTCCCTGCCCTTGCGGCAGAAAAGCAAAAAACAAAATTTTTTAAAACAGGAGGAAAACCATGCTTCTGGATCTTAACAGCGAACTTGCCGACAAAAAGGCGAGAATCTTATCTCTTGGGAGGTCTCTTTGACTTAGAGGCCAAGGAACAAAAAATTGCCGAGCTTGAAGAGGTCGCCACCTCTCCCGATTTCTGGAATGATGCGCAGGCAGCACAGCAGCATATGCAGAAGATAAATATGCTCAAGGAGCAGGTCAATCAGGTGCGTGAGCTGGAAACCGATTTCGAGGACACGGAGGCCTTGTGGCAGCTTGCCAGGGAGGCCGATGATGATGAGCTTGGCGCTGAGGCCGAAGATGCATTGAATGCTCTCACCAAAAAGCTTGAGCAGCGCGAGCTGGCAGTGCTTTTGAGCGGTGAATATGATGATCACAACTGCATTCTGACCGTTCACTCGGGTGCAGGCGGTGTCGAGGCCTGCGATTGGGCACAGATGCTTTTCAGAATGTATACCCGCTATTGCGAGCGCAATCGCTTCAAAATCGAAATCATGGATTATCAGGAGGGCGAAGAAGCAGGGCTTAAAAGTGCGACTATCTCCATCGAGGGCCTCAATGCCTTTGGATATATGAAAGCGGAAAACGGTGTTCACCGTCTGGTCAGAATCTCTCCCTTCGATGCGGCGGCACGCCGACACACCTCCTTTGCTTCGGTTGCTGTCATTCCGCAGGTCGCAAATGACAATGAGGTGGATATCAGGGAAGATGATCTGCGTGTTGACACCTATCGCAGCGGCGGTGCAGGCGGTCAGCATGTCAACAAAACCGATTCAGCAGTCCGCATCACTCATATCCCGACAGGCATTGTCGTTCAGTGTCAGGACGAGCGCTCACAGCACGCCAACAAGGACAAGGCAATGCGTATGCTGGCAGCCAAGCTGCTGGAGCAGAAAATGGAAGCAAGAGAAAAGGAAATCGCCCGCATCACAGGTGTGCAGCAGGACATCGGCTGGGGCAGTCAGATCCGTTCCTATGTTTTCCAGCCCTATCGTATGGTCAAGGATCATCGCACCAATTTCGAAATGGGCAATGTCGATGCTGTTATGGATGGTGATATTTCGGATTTCATCGCTGCCTATCTGCAGCAGACCGCACAGCGCAGCAATGCCTGATGCAGCAAAATGACTTGATTTTTGAAATTGAAATAAATTTGTTTTTAAGGAGTTGTCTTCATGCAGGAAATGAAAAAACAAGCCCGCGCCATGAGGTGCGAAATCATCAAAATGCTGGAAAAATCAGCATCAGGTCATCCCGGCGGCTCACTTTCCGCCGCTGATATCGTTGCCGCACTCTATTTCGGCAAAATGAATATCGATCCCGCAAATCCCCGCGATCCCAAGCGCGACCGCTTCGTGCTCTGCAAGGGACATGCTGCACCCGCACTTTATGCTGCATTGGCTTTACGCGGCTTTTTCCCCGTGGAAGAGCTTGATACCCTGCGCAAGATAGACAGTCATCTGCAGGGACATCCCGATATGAATAAGCTCCCCGGTGTTGATATGTCCACCGGTTCTTTGGGGCAGGGACTTTCTGCAGCAGCAGGCATGGCTCTGGCAGGCAAATGCGATAATGCCGATTATTATGTATATGCCCTTTTGGGTGATGGCGAACAGGAAGAAGGTCAGGTCTGGGAGGCAGCTATGTTTGCCGCTCACTATCAGCTTGGCAAGCTCATCGCCTTCACCGATAACAATCATCTGCAGATCGATGGCAGGATAACCGATGTTATGAGCCCCGAGCCTCTTGACAAAAAATGGGAGGCCTTCGGCTGGCAGGTGCTGAAAATCGATGGCCATGATATGCAGGCAATCTGCGATGCAATTGAGGCAGGCACGGCTTGCGAGGACAAGCCTACTATGATTATCTGCGAAACTGTCAAGGGCAAGGGCGTCAGCTTTATGGAAAATCAGGTAGGCTGGCATGGCACCGCACCCAAAAAAGAACAGGCAGAACAGGCATTGAGTGAATTGGAGGTGGCTGAATAATGAAGCAGGCAACAAGAGAAGCTTATGGCAAGGCCTTGGCTGAGCTGGGGCAGAAAAATGAAAGAATCGTGGTCATGGATGCAGACCTTTCCAAATCCACCAAAACAGCCGATTTTGCGGCAGTTTGCCCCGAACGCTTTTTCAATGCGGGCATTGCCGAACAGAATATGACAGGTGTGGCAGCGGGTCTTGCAGCCTGCGGCAAAATCCCCTTCATCAGCTCCTTCGCTGTTTTTGCGGCAGGACGCAATTTTGAGCAGATCAGAAACAGCATCGCCTATCCCAAACTGAATGTCAAGATCGCCGCAACCCATGCAGGCATCACCGTCGGCGAGGATGGCGGCAGCCATCAGGCCATTGAGGATATTTCGCTGATGCGTTCCCTTCCCAATATGACAGTTGTCGTTCCCTGCGATGGCATTGAAACTGCCGCCGCAGTCAATGCATTGGCAGAGCTTGACGGCCCCTGCTATCTGCGTCTGGGCCGCCTGGCAGCACCTATGGTCAATGGCGAGGATTACAAGTTTGAGCTTGGCAAAGGTATCGTTCTGCGTGATGGCAAGGATGCTGCAATCATCGCCTGCGGCATGATGGTCGCTCCCGCCCTGGAGGCCGCTGAAGCTTTGGCAGCCGAAGGCATTGATGCCGCTGTTATCAATATCCACACTATCAAGCCCTTTGACAAAGAGCTTGTTCTGGAATATGCCGAGCGTTGCGGTGCTGTTATCACCGTTGAAGAGCACAGCATCATCGGCGGTCTGGGCAGTGCTGTTGCCGAAGCTATGAGCGAAGCCGGTGTCGGCATTTTGGGCAGAGTCGGCTTGCAGGATTGCTTCGGTCAGTCCGGAACCCCCGCCGCTTTGCTGGAAAAATATGGCCTCACTCCCGCAGGAATTGTCAAAAAAGTGCAGGAAACTGTGGCAAAAAAACGGTAGTGTGCAATTGATTTGCAAAAGCCCGTCTGATTTTGTTATAATGTAGTTTGGATAAAGTAATTCCGTTTGGGGAGGAATTATGTTAATACAAGCAGTCAATTTAACCAAGAGATATAAAAACGGCGTAACCGCGCTGCGTAATGTCAATCTGGCGGTGGACAGGGGCGAATTTGTCTTTTTGACCGGTCAATCCGGTGCGGGCAAATCCACTCTTATCCGCTTGCTTTTCCGTGAGGAAATGCCCACCTCGGGCGCTATCTTCATTGATGACCGCAGCATAGGCAAGCTCTCACCGAAAAACAGAGTTATTCTGCGCCGCAATACAGGTGTTGTCTTTCAGGATTTCCGCTTGCTTGAAAAGCGTACAGTTTATGATAATATCGCCTTTGCCATGAAGGCGGTCGAGCGTCCAATGCGCGAGATCCGCACTCTTGTTCCTCGTGCGATCGCCAGAGTAGGTCTGCAGGGCAGGGAAAATGATGTCGTTACTCAGCTTTCGGGCGGTGAGCAGCAAAGAGTTGCTGTGGCACGCGCCATTATCAATGATCCCTTCATTCTTTTTGCGGACGAGCCCACGGGCGATCTCGACCCTGAGACCTCTGCCGATCTGATGAAGCTTTTCGAGGAGATCAATGCGGGCGGCACCACCATCATTATGGCAACCCATGATGTGAACATAGTCAATTCCATGAACAAGCGAGTTATCACCATGCGCAAGGGCGAGATAACCTCTGATTCCAAAGGAGGTTGGGCATTATGAAATTAAGCAGCATCGGTTATATTCTTTCTTCTACCTTTTCTGCAATGAAAAAGAATTTCTTTATGACCTTTGTCGCGGTGCTGACAGTTACCATTGCACTCTTTTTGTGTGCGGTTTTCTGGCTTCTGGTCGTGAACATCGATGTCAATGCCTCGCAGATGGAGGATGATGTTGAGATCATCGCCTATCTTAATGATGAATATTCGCAATTCAATCGTGTTACGATCGAGCAGGCTATTGCCAAGCTCAATGGTGTGGCATCCTATAAATTTGTTTCCAAGGAAGAGGGCATGGACACTCTTTCCATTCGCTTCAGCGGTGTTCTGGAAGCCTTGGAGGGTGATAACCCG
>JAFSIU010000195.1 GCA_017439615.1 Bacillota bacterium | reverse complement strand
TGTTTTTGTTCCGTGGATTGGCGGGTGAGAAATCCCGCCGCGAAGCGGCGGGGGCGCGGGGAGCGCAGCGACCGAGTACTCTTTAGGAGTATTCGAATCCCTCCATCTCCGCCAAAAATCGACAAGTCTCGATAGAGGCTTGTCGATTTTCACTTATTACTTTTTCACTATTACTTTTCACTAAAACCAAGTGTCGGTTTTAGTGAAAAGTAATAGGTAATACTGAAGAAGCTAAGGTATCCGTTGCGCGGATGATTTGCCGCCAAAGGCGGCATCTATGGTATCGGGATTATACAAGAAAATGCCTGCAACACAGACACTTTTATATTATAACGAATGAGGAATTCGAAGCCGGAATATGCGGAATAAATATATTACACTTGAGATTCTCCTTGTATAAAGAAAAAACTTGACAATCACTCTGTTTTACATGTAATGTATGAAGGTAAGTTTTATACTAAACTATTGCCTGTGCCTCATATCCTGTTTGAATTGCTGAATAAAAAATGCAGATTGTTTTGGATATTTTTATACTATCTTTTGTAAATAAGTTTTTTTGATGAAGAAAGGAAAATGAATGGAAAACAATATTATTTTGGTAGCGGAAACCGGTTCGGATATCACCCCTGAGATTGCCGAAGAATATGGCATTTTCTTATCTCCGATGCATGTTTCAATGGGTGCAGAGACTTTAAATGATGGCGAGTTCCCTCCCGAAGAGGTTTGTGCATATTATGACCGCACAGGCAAGGTCCCAAGCACAAGTGCCTGTTCTCCGCATGATTTCATGACAGTGTTTGATGAGATACACCGTCTTTATCCCGAGAAAAAGATACTCCATCTTGCTTATTCGGCTGTAACCACTTGTTCATATCAAAATGCACTGATCGCCTCTGAGGGGCGTGATTATGTAACAAGTGTAGACACAAAGCATGTTTCAGTCGGGCAGTATTCGGTCGTTCTGGCAGTGGCAGAGCTTTTGAAGCAAAATCCGGATATGACTGTGGAGGAGGCAACTGCCGCTGCTAAAAGTATTGCCGAAAAAACAAAAATGTGTTTTATACCCAGAAACCTTGATTATCTGCGTGCAGGCGGCAGAGTCAGCAATGCTGTCGCTCTGGTTGGTAATATCCTGAGTTTGCATCCTTGTATAGATATCATTGACGGCAAGCTGATCGCTGCTAAAAAATATCGCGGTGCTTTGAAAAAAGTTGTTCCAAAGCTGATATGCGATTATATTGAACAATATAATTTGCAGAAAGATCATGTATATTTCATTCACTCACCCTATCTCGAGGATGATATCAAACAGCTTGCAGAAGCTACTGCCAAGGAGCAGGGCATCAAAAGCATCACATGGGTCAAAACAGGTTGTGTTATTACCTGTCATGGCGGCCCCGGTGCTTTTGGTATAGTAGGCATATCTGCTGAATAGAGCATATTGTCTAATACTATGCAAATAATATTAAGGGAGAAGCGATTACCGCTTCTCCCTTGTTTTTTTGCTTGACAAAGCTCTTTGCATATTTATACTGTGTAGTAGATATGAATATATTGTATAAGAAAGGATGGCAAATATGGAATATGATTTAAAGGCAATGATCCGCCAAAGAAGAAGTGTCCGCACTTTTAAGAAAGAGCCCGTCAAGCCTGAAACCCTGCAGAAGCTGGAAGCATATTTGCAGCAGCTTGATAACCCATTTGGTATTCCTGTTGAATTCCGTATTCTCGATGCCAAACAGTATTCGCTTACCAGTCCTGTTCTGGTTGGCGAGAGTGTCTATGTCGGGGCAAAGGTCAAGCATATTCCCCAATCTGAGCTTGCCTTCGGCTATGAATTCGAAAAATTCTGCCTCTATGCCGAAGCACTTGGGCTTGCCACAGTTATGCTCGCCTCCACAATGGACCGCCCCGCTTTCGAGAAAGCAATGGAAGTGGATAATGATGCTGCTGAGGTTATGATGCTCGTCAGTCCTATCGGATATAAGGCTGAGAAAATGTCTGTACGCGAAACCATGATGCGCAAAAGCGTCAAAGGTGATGAGCGTATGGATTTTGAAAAAATCTGCTTTGCCGACAGCTTTGATAAATCGGTCTGCTATGAGCAGGCAGGTATTTTTGCTGATGCGGTGGAAATGGTACATCTTGCTCCCTCTGCTATCAATAATCAGCCGTGGCGTCTTGTGCTGGCAGGGGATAAAGTGCATTTTTATAAAAATATCGTGCCGCAGCTGACCAACAGACCGCTTTGCGATATACAAAAAGTTGATATGGGCATCGCTCTTGCTCACTTTGAATTGACAATGTCAGCCGAGGGTAAAACCTGCCGTCTGATTATTGAAGAGCCTCCTCTTTCGCATCCTGAAAATCTGGAATATATAGCGAGCTATGAAATCAGTTGAATTCATTCGAAACAGTTTATTGAGAAATAAAGTTTTATGAAATCCAAACACCTTCCGTTTTCAAACGTGAGGTGTTTTTTGCAAGCATCGTCATATCCCGTTTTGAAATGAATATAGTTTGATATTTGAGACTTTGCATCAAATATTGACAAAATTTTCATCCGATGCAATAATATAACTATATTATTGCAATTACACTGATTGCATATTTTTGGAGGGGAGACAATGAATTCTGGAAGTATTTTTGCTCAGATGAACGGCAATTGGATACGCTGGTCAGAATACCGTATCCACGATGGCTATATAATGCCGGCAGAAAATGCTCTGATGATGATGTATGATGCAGTAGCCGAAAGAAATGAGATGCTTTGCTATGCGCTTAATTGCGGCAGGCGTCTGGCAGCGAAAGAAAGTGCAGAGGAAGTATGCCTTGATTTTGTCAGCCATTATGGTGTTATCGGTTGGCTGACTGCTTTGCCTGCCGATATCGATTTTCAGGAACAACAGGTGACATATCTGCGTTATGCAGGCTATGTCAGCAGCGAAAAAATGGTTGCGACCAAGGATTATATCGCCTGCTTTTTCCCACAGGGTTCTGAATTGGTACAGAATTCAATTGCTCAGCTTACAAACCGTGATGCAGTTTTCAATAAGGTTTTTTCCAAGTTCTATGGCGAACCTGTTGCATGGACAGCAACCATGCTGCTCGCTCTTTATGAACACTATTGCTGCGGTGAAGAAATGGCAAAACCTGATTTATCCGAAAAAATGGCTCGCGATCTCAAGCGCCGTCTTGAGCTGAAGGAGAGCCTCGGTCTTTCAATGCATATCTCCTTCAAATCCGCTCTGCACTGCAGCTATGAAATGGACAGCCTGCGTACTTTGCTGCTTTTCACTTATTCTCAGGCACAATGCCCGGCAGACAAACAGCCTTCTCCCTTGAAACGCTGCAAACGCTGCGGAGATATTTATTATAATGAAAACAATCGCAGTGAATTCTGCTCCACCAAATGCCGCAATCATTATAATGTGGTCGTCTTCAGAGAAAGACACCGCAGCGATAACAAGAAAAAGGTAAAGTAAAATATTATGGCTGTTTTAAATGATCGTATCCGTCTTTTGATTGCCGATGATGACAGAGCTTATGCCAATATAATGCGTGATTATTTCAATCTTCTGCCTGAATATGAAGTATGCGGCTGTGTTTATAACGGCAGAGATGCAATGCGCATGATAGAAAGTCAGGACTTGGATTTTGTTATTCTTGATCTGGCAATGCCATATTATGACGGATTATTTGTTACAGATGGCATAGACAAAATGCCTTTATCCCGTCAGCCTTATGTTATTATGCTGTCCGCACTGCCTTATAACAAGGCTATCTCCCGCAGGCTTGAAGAAAACAGCAGAAGATATTTTATGCCTAAGCCTATATCCCTCGAATGCCTGCACTCACATATCATAGCAGAGCACAATGGTGAACAGGTATCAGAGCAGAGACATCATTTTCCGGAAGCAAAGCTTGATCTGATTTTGGGAAAGATGGGCTTAAAGCCCGGTACAAAAGGCAGATCCTATATTATCTCGGCTACACGCTTGCTCGACAGAGATTCTGAGCTTATGCATGCTTTGGGCAAAGAGCTTTATGTTCGGATAGGCGAAAGGCATTTGAATGTCAATTCGCAGACGGTTGAGAAAAATATTCGTTCTGCTGTCAAAGCCGCGTGGGAAGTTGATGACGGTGCTGCGATGAAAGCTGTTTTTGCTGAATATGGAATAATTCTGAATGAAAGACCGTCAAACAGCATTTTTCTGCCCAACCTGCTGCAAATTGTCAGGAAATAGTATATCTTCGGCGGCAGTTTTGACTGTCGCCGATTTGCATTTTGCAGGCTCTTATGCTAAAATATAACTCCGAAAAAGGAGAGTGTGAATATGAAACTGATTGCCGGACTTGGAAATCCCGGTTTGAAATATGAAGCAACAAGACATAATGCAGGCTTTATGGCAATGGATGCCTTGGCTGCTGCTTTAAATGTCTCTTTTGACAGAGAAAACTTCCGTGCATTTTTCGCACAGGGGATTTATAAGGGTGAAAGACTTTTGCTCTTAAAACCGCAGACCTTTATGAATCTTTCAGGCTACGCGCTGCAGGAAGCGGCTAATTTCTACAAGCTTGATCCCGAGGATATTCTCATAATTTATGATGATATGGATCTTTTACCCTGCACTCTGCGTTTCCGCCGCAGCGGCTCGGCAGGCGGGCATAATGGAATGGCATCCTGCATTGAACAGCTTGGCACCGACAAGCTGAATCGTCTTAAAATCGGCATCGGACATCCGCTTGTCGGGAATACTGTTGATTATGTTCTGCAGCGTTTTGAAAAGGAAGAGCTTGAGAATATGCTCAGCGCGGCAAAAACAGCTGCAGAGGCCGCTCTTTGCTGGACAGAATCAGGCATACAGGAAGCTATGAACAGATATAATATCAGGGAAAAGGAAGCCAAGCCCAAAAAAGCCGAATCTGAAAGCACAGAAAGGAAGGAATAAATGCCTGTCATCGTTGATGATGTGATAAAAGCCTGTAAGGCAATGAGTATATATGATGAGATCGAAGCTGCACTCGCTTATGGCAATGCAGCTTTGTTTTCCGTGCCTTCATCAGTGCAGGCGATATGGCTCACCGCTTTGCAAAAACGAAATGAGGCAAAACCTGCGCTTGTGATCGCTCCCGATGTCAAGTCAGCCTCTGAGCTTTATCGCAATTTGTGTGCCCTGCATCGCGGCAGACAGATAGAATTGTTTTTACCGCATGAATCCGTGGCGCTGGAATTGACCGACAGCGATCCCGCACTTACGAACAGCTGCATCAGAATTCTTTCGCAGCTTTGTCGCGGTGATGAGCTGACAGTGGTTACAACGGCCTCAGCCCTGCGCCGTAAATGGGCGTCCAGAAAAACCTTTCTGGAATCACATATATATCTGCAATGCGGTATGCATACCGATATGCGTATGCTGCGGCGTAAATTGACAGCCTGCGGCTATTCACAGACAAGCTCAGTTTCTGCTGAGGGTGAATTCTGTGTTCGAGGCAGTATCATAGATATTTTCCCTCCCAATCATGCAGAGCCTCTGCGTATAGACTTTTTCGATGATGAGATAGAAAGCATCAGGCATTTCAATAAAGCTACACAGCGCAGCCATGAAGAACTGGAGGATGCATTGCTTGCACCTGCTGCACTTTTACCGATGAGCGCCGGAACTGCGGAAAGTGCTGCTAAAAAAATAAGACAGGAGCTTGCTGCAGTAACAGCCAAGCTTTCTCCCGAGCCTGCCCGCACTCTGCAAAAGGAATATGTATCAATAATTGAGCGTCTCGAACAGGGCATAGTCGATTTCAATGCGGAGCGCTTCACGGCATATCTTTATGATAAGCCTGTTTCTATCTGCGATTATTTTGCATCTGATGAGCTTTATATCTGTGAGCCTGATGCAGTGAAAAAAGAATTTATGGCAGTGCTGAAAGCTGCTGAAAGTCGTTATCACGAAATGATAGAGGCGGGGAGACTGCTGCCTTCAGTCTGGAATAATTATTTCAGCCTTGAGGAATTGCAGGAAAACTTGCAGGAAAAAAATATCTTTTTATGTGGTCAGTTTCCGCATAATTTCGGCTTGCCTTTGAAAGCAAGCGTAACGCTTGCAACTCGTTCTTTGCCTGTTTATTATAATAATCCTCAGCTTTTGCAGGAGGATATTGCATTTTTTGCCGGGAAGGGCAGGCGCATTATTTTTGCTGCCAGCTCCGAGCTGCGTATCAAGCGCCTGAAGGAACTCATCTCCGAATTCAATCTCGGCGGCATAGAGCTTCTGCAAAGCGGCTTTGCGGGTGGCTTTGACTGTGAACAGATGCAATTGGCAGTGATTACAGAAAAAGAACTGCTCGGAACAGAAGCGAGAAAATCCGTCAAGCGACGCCGCTCCGAAGGCGAAAAAATCAGCAGCTTCAATGAACTGGAAATCGGTGATTATGTTGTGCATATCACACATGGCATAGGTCGTTATATGGGTGTGCAGCATCTCACGCTTGACAATGCAGCCCGCGATTATATCCTCATTGAATACGCGGGCACAGACAGGCTTTTCCTGCCCATTGACCAGCTCGATTCCATACACAAATACATCGGCAATGAAGGCAATGCACCCAAGGTGAACAAGCTTTCCGGCAATGAATGGGAAAGAGCCAAAGCCAAGGTACGCAAAGCTGCAGCGGACATAGCCGATGCTTTGCTGACACTTTATGCACAAAGGGAGCAGGCGAAGGGCTTTGCCTTTTCATCTGATACCCCTTGGCAGAAGGAGTTTGAGGATGCTTTTGAATATGAAGAGACTCCCGATCAGGTAAGGTCCTGGCAGGAGATATGTGCGGATATGGAACGCCCGATCCCGATGGACAGACTGCTTTGCGGTGATGTCGGTTATGGCAAGACAGAGATTGCTATGCGCGCAGCCTTCAAAGCCGCTGCCGACAGCAAGCAGGTTGCCGTGCTCGTGCCGACAACCGTATTGGCACAGCAGCATTATGAGACATTTTGTGAGCGTTTCCGTGGCTTCCCCGTGAATATAGCAGTGCTAAGCCGATTCACGCCTCCCAAGCAGCTCAAAGAAATCAAGCAAAAGCTTTTGAACGGCAGTATTGATATACTGATAGGCACTCATAAGATTCTTGGCAAGGATATCGTGTTCCGAGATCTTGGCCTTTTGATAGTTGATGAGGAACAGCGTTTCGGTGTTACTCATAAGGAAAAAATAAAAACGCTGAAGCATAATATCGATGTGCTGACACTTTCTGCAACGCCCATTCCTCGCACCCTGCATATGTCCATGGTCGGTATGCGCGATATGAGCGCCATCACCACGCCGCCCGAAGACAGACTGCCTGTTCAGACTTATGTTCTGGAATATAATGACCGAGTCATTAAGGATGCGATAGAAAGAGAGCTCAGTCGCGGTGGTCAGGTTTTCTTCCTGCATAACAGAGTTATGGATATTCGTCTGATGGCTGAAAAGCTGCAAATGCTCATTCCCGAAGCTTTGATCAGCATTGCTCACGGGCAGATGAAGGAACAGGAGCTTGAACAGGTGATGATGGATTTTGTCGAAAATCGCAGCAATATCCTGCTTTGCACCACTATCATTGAATCCGGTATTGATATGCCTAATGTCAATACTCTGATAGTCGATAATGCGGATAAGCTCGGTCTTGCTCAGCTTTATCAGATAAGAGGCAGAGTCGGCCGATCAAACCGTCAAGCATTTGCTTATTTTGCCTATGCTCCCGGCAGCGTCATCAATGAAACTGCCCGCAAACGACTCATTTCTATTCGTGATTTCACTCAGCTTGGTTCCGGCTTCCGCATCGCAATGCGCGATATGGAGATTCGCGGTGCAGGCAATATTCTGGGCTCTGAACAGCATGGGCATATTGCCGCAGTCGGTTTTGATCTTTATTGCAAATTGGTAGCGCAAGAGGTCGAAAGACAAAAATCGGGCGGCATAACCTTGCAGGAGGAAAGAAATGCGCCTTTGCTCGAGCTGCAGCTCAAAACCTTTATCCCCGATGATTATATCCCCGAAGAGCTGTTGAAGCTCGAGGTCTATCGCAGGATAGCATCGGTCGCTTCGGAAAATGATATGGAGCAGCTGCGCGAGGAATTGCTCGACCGCTTCGGTGAGCTGCCTTCACCTGTAATAAATCTCTTGGCTTTGGGCAAGATAAAATATCTGGCACAGAAGCTTTGCATAGCTTCTGTTATACAGAGCAAAAACTATATGAACAGTGTGGCAGAGATCAACTTTGCTCCTTATCACAGCATCACCGGTGAAAAGCTTGCCAATTTGGCCAAGCTTTATCCAAAAGATCTGCATATCAGGACAAATGCAGGATTGCAGTTGAAATATAAGCTGCCTTCTCAGGAACCTGCCAAATTGACAGCGGCTTTGCTCAGATTCCTTTCGGATTTGGATGAGGCTTGATTTTGCCGCTGTATTGCCCAAGAAATAGACTTGTTTTTTTGCTTTGATTGCATTATATTAAGTTTAAACTCATATGTTATAATTTGCTAAAAGGAGAATGACAGTGGAAAAAGAAATTGAGAAAAACAATGAAATTGAGCAGCAAACCGATGCTCAGAACGATATGACTGAAGAAGTCGTGGTAACCGAGGTAGATCCTTTGGAACAGTCCGAAAATTTGTCCGAGCCTGAAATCACTGCCACTGAGGTAGTTCAAACAGAAGTCAAAGTCGCGCAAAAAAGCAAAAAAGCTTCTTCTGAAGATGTGAAACCGCCCGCAAAAGAGAAGAAAACAGGCACCACAGTTGTGCTTATCCTTGCCTGTGTGGTTCTGGCATTGGCTTGTATCGTGCTTGCTGTCAAGCTTTTTAGCGCAGCAGGTGATCAGCCGCAGAATGTCAATACCAATACCGTTGTTGAACAGACCACCGCAGCAGGAAGCGAAAACACCACTGCTGCAGGCGAAGAAGCTGCCTTTGACCGTGCTGGTTTTCTTGCTCCCACAGAGGGGGTTGTAGCGGTTGTCAACGGAGTCGAGCTTGACGGTACTCTCTATGATTTCTTCAAGGCTCAGAATGTCTATACCATTGAGAACTATTATGGCATGGCGCTTTCTGAAGCTATTGTCAGTATGTTCGGCATTGAGCCTGCCAGCCTTTCCAATGCCATCACCGGAGAGATGCTGCAGCAGCTTGCCAAAAAACAAGGAGTCGAGATCACGGAAGCTGATGCCCAAAAGCTGATGGAGGGTGATATCGCTCTTTATGGCGGTGAGGCTGTTTTTGAACAAATGCTTGCTGCCTCCAACAGCACCCGTGAGCAATATCTGGAATATTGCAAATATTATGCCGCTGATCAGGCATTATTTAACCTGATAGCAGCAGATATCACAATTACTGATACAGATGCCAAGGCAACATATGATGCTGATCCTTCTCAATATGACACCCGCAAGACCTCACATATTCTGGTGCTTTTTGATGCAGCAGGAGATGTTCCTACTGATGAAGAAAAGCAGAAGGCTTATAACGAAGCTTTAACTATTCTGGAAAAGGTTAAGGCAAATCCCGAAAATTTTGCCGAGCTTGCCAAGGAATATTCCGATGATGGCTCTGCTTCAGCCGGTGGTGTGATCGATTATGCTTTTACCAAGCATGATACATCCCTTTTCGCCGAATATGTTGCAGGTGCATGGGCATTGGAGGGTGCAGGCGATTTCTCGCCGCAGCCTGTTGAAAGCTCTGCTGGCTATCATATTATCAAGATTGATGAAGAGGTCAAGGGTGCTGAAAACTTCATTGAAAAAATCAAGGAAGAAAGCCTGAATGCTCAGGTAACTGAGAGAATCAATGAATTATATACAGAGTTCTATGACAACTCTGAAATCACGCAAAAGATTGAATTTAAGTATTCCGAGCCTTTGGAATTATAAAGCATAGTCTGCATATGTTTTATTAGATATAGTAAAGAGAAATTAACAGGAGGAATGAAAAATGGGTATTTGGGATGATTTGAGTAAAACTATTACAAATGCGGCTAATGTAACCGCGCAAAAGACAAAAGACATAGCTGATCTGAGCAAATTAAGTTTATCCTTAAACAGCAAGGAAAGCAGTCTTACCGATCTTTATACCGAAATCGGCAAGGCACTTGTTGAGGATTTCAGTGAGCAAGCCCCCGCAGAGCTTGCCGAAAAGCTTCAACAGGCAGAGGCCATCAAGCAGGAAATGTCTGATATCCGCAAAAAGATACTTGTGCTGAAGAATATCGCTGTTTGCCCCGAGTGTGCAACAGAAAACGAATTGGCAGCCAAATTCTGCATCAATTGCGGAACCAAGCTGGCAGAACCTGTGGCCCAAGCTGTTTTGGTCGATGAGGAAGAGAATGTCTTTGAAGTTGTTGAAGACAAGATCGAAGAGATTATTGAGAAAGCAGAAGAAAAGCTGGACGCCGTTTTTGACAAAGACGATGTTGTCGAAGACGCAGTTGAAGCGGTACAGGAAGAAGTCTTGGAAGAAAAAACCGAAGAATAATTTATCAAATTTGCAAAAGAGCAGGAAACATTCCTGCTCTTTTTGTTTTGCGGAAAATCTGCCGTATACATCGCAAACCTGCTCTGTGAACTAACTAAATATTGCAATTGTCAATAATAAGATATATAATCAAAAATATAAATCATTTTTAATAGGAGTAGTTATGAAAAAGCAGTTTTTCCTTACGGTTTTATTAGTATTTTGTGTATTGTTAGCCGGCTGCACCGCAGCAGAGGATAATTCTCCCCGTATCACTGTTTCCGGTGATGGCATTTCCGGGGAACTGGTCTTCAGTATGAATGAATTAGCCAAGGAAGGTGCCTATGATGCAGCGGTTTATTCTGTTATCAATAATTGGCCCTCCGACAAATTCTGCATTGCCGAAGGCGTCACTCTTGAAAGTTTGCTGAAAAAGGCAGGTGTCTGGGATAGCTTCCAGACTGTTACTGTTGCTGCCGCTGATGGCTACAGCACCACCTTTACCAGAGAACAGATAATGATCGAAAGATTCTATTATCCCGGGCTTTTAGAAGATGATGAAAGCGGCAAGGAAGCCCGTCCTTTCCTCCTCACCACAAAATATGCAGGTGATACCGATGATATGGCCGATCTGGAGGAGGAAGAAGCTCCGCGTCTTGTTTTCGGTCAAAGCTATATCGAAGAGCATAATACGGTTGCCTTTGTTGAGAATGTTGCTTTTGTAACCGTTTCAAACACTCCGGCAGAAAAATGGGCAAATCCAACAGCTTTTCCAACAAGCGGTGAAATCAGAAAGGGCGAGACTGTCAAGCTTCTGCATGATTATGTCGGACAGCTGAAGATTTTCTATACCCTTGACGGAACAGATCCTACGGTTAACAGTGCAATGTATAACCCCAGCACCTATCAGCCCAAGGTAAATGCTCCCATCCCGATAGAACAAGACGTTGTCATCAAGGCCTTTGCATGGGGATATGGCTACGCCGACAGCGATATTGTTACATTTGAATTCAAAGTAAAGTAAAGGAGTAGTGCATCATGAGAAAAAAACTGTTAATTTCCTTACTTCTGGTTCTGGCTTTATCTTTGGTCTTATGCGCCTGCGGCGGCAAGAGCGAAACAGCCTCCTATGATGATTCTGTTGTTACCATTGAAGAGATGGGTGGAGATGTCAGAACGATCACTATCGGTGAGCTGCGCGAGCTTGAACAGCATCATTTGAACGGTGAATATAAGCGCACTACAGGAACACTTGACCGCTTCCAGATGGATGGTCCTTATATCAAAGAAATTCTTGCTCATGTTGGCTTTGATATTACCGAATACGAAGGTCTGGCTATCACAGGTCATGACGGTTATTATTGCCTTTATCCCCGTGATATCATCGAAGCAACTCCCGATTTCATGCTTTCTTTGAAGCTTGACGGAGAGGCTGAAATGGACAAGGAATATGCTCCTGCCATGGTCGGCTGTCAGGGCCAATTCGGTCCCTATTGGGTTAAGAAGGTCAATAACATAACACTTTACAGAGATATCCCTCGCAAGGATATCAAATCTGTTTGGGTATTCTCCAATCTGTCCAAGGATATTGCCCCTGTTCAGTTTGAATATTACGGCAGCATAGATAATTTTATTGACCTGGAACAGATCTGGGCACGCTTTGATAATGTTGATACTTCCGCATTTTTCACCATGAAATCCTCCGATGGCTTTGCCAAGAACGAAGCAATGAATCTGGTGCTCAAACGCTATTATATCAAAATCGATGGCAAGGATGCCCCCACCAATATCAATCCCAATATCATTTTGGGCATGAATGTCCAGCATATCGCATGGTTCTCCTCCAATGAAGATGCCTGCATCTTCCCTGAAGAACTTGTCAAATATATGACTCTTACCAAAACAGGTGAGAGCGAAGGTGTAACTCTTGCTGATATTCTGACCGAAGCTCAGGTAGAGCTCTATGCCGATGAATACTATGCTTTAAGAGGTATGGATGGTGAATATGTGGTCGTACCTGCTTCCGATCTGGAAAAAGCAGTTTTGTGCATTGAAGCAGACGGCAAATACAGCGTCAAATGGACCGGCGGCGAATATGAGAATATTCCCAATCTCCTGCGTGTGCAGTTGACCGATGCTCCTGCAGAAGATAACAAAGCAGCAGATGCAACAGCAGTTGCACCTGAAAAAACAACAGCAGCCGCAGCGGAGGTAACAACCTCCGCTGTAGTTGAAAAGACGACAGCTTCCTTAATAGAGAAAACTGTTGTGGCAGCTGAGAAAACAACGGCTGCAATTACCGAAACAACAACAGTAGTAGATGGAAAAACCATTGTGACTGCCGAAAAGACCACGGCAGCAGCTTCTGACGCAACAGCGGTTGCTCCCGAAGAAAAAACAACTGCAGCTCCCGTTGTTCCTGAAAAGACCACGGCGGCAGCCGAAAAGACTACTGCTCCTGCACCTGAAAAAACTACGGTTGTTGCCGAAAAAACAACCGTAGTTTCTGAACCCACAAAAGCTCCTGAGCCTGAAGTGCCTGCCTTGCAGCTGCCTCCTGCTCAGGCAGGCGAGGAAGTTATCCTGAAAATTACAGGTGACGGTGTTCAGCAGGATGTCGAGTTGACCATGTCTCAGGTGAAAGCCTTGACAGAAGGCTATTATGAAGGCATTTATTCTATGCGCAATAATTTCCCGTCTTATAAATTTGCCGTAGCCAAGGGTCTTGATGTTTCCTATTTGCTCAAGCTCATCGGATTGAAACCCGAAGCAGCATTGGTAACAGTGACTGCAGCAGATGGTTTCAATGCCTCTTTCACAGTATCACAGGTGATGGGAGAGAGGTATTATTATCCGAAATTTAAGGATGGCAGTGCTGAGGGTGCTGTTGCTGTTCCTTGTCTTTTGGCCTGGGCATATAAATCGGGCTCCAATGATATGGAAAAAGCCAAGGAAGATGGCAGCCTGACGTTTATTATCGGCCAGATAGGTCCCCGTGATATGAATAATGCTGCTGCAGTTCAGGAAACTGCCGTTATTGAGATCAGCTGCGAAAGCCCCGGTCAATGGTCTTTGCCGGCAGTTGCTTATGAAACACTGGAAGATGGCAGCCTTTCTGTTTCTTTGATCAGCGAGGAAATGGATTTCGCCAAATATTATTATACCTTGGACGGTTCTGATCCTACTCCTTGCAGTGCACAATATAATCCCAGCACATCCAATTTCAAACCGGAAATGACAGTTCCTATTGTTATGAAAGCTGATCAGACACTGAAAATTCTTGCCTGTGGACTTGGAAAGGAAAACAGCGAGATTCTTACCTGGACAAAATAGGAGGACTGAACGATGAAAAAATTCTTATTTGCTGTTTTAGCTTTGATGATGGTATTTTCTCTTATTGCTTGCGGCGGAGAAAAGATCGATACCGCACTTACTGAAGATGAGATCAGAGAGGTCAAGCAAATTACTGCCAAGCCCTATGTCGGAGAAGGCTTTGCCGATGTTACGGCCGAGGCTATGACCAAGGAAAGAAAAGAAAAATTCCCCGCCGTGCAAAAAGTATGTGCTTTGAGCGACGGCGACTATGCCTTTGTTTCTGTCCCTTATGGTTACAAAGGTCCTGTGGAGCTGATCATTGTTATCAATGGTGCCGAGGATAAGGTAACAGGTATCCGTATTGTCGATTTTGATGAAGGTGTTGAATATGTCCGCGACTGGACTTCCAATTGGTTTGTCGATCGCTATAAGGATAAATCTGTTCACAATGAATTGAGAGTAATCAAGATGGCATCCGAAGCCCGTGAGAATGAAATTATTGCGCTCACAGGAGGCACAGTTTCCACCAATGCGGTCACTCTCGGTGTCAATGCTGTTTTCGGTGTTTATCGTGAATATGTTCTCGGTGAAACAGTTGATGCTGTTGAAAGAAAAGCAACCGGCTCGCCCTATGAAGAAGGCGATGAAAGATAATATATATACTTAATAGTAAATGCACACAACCATATAACTGCGGTTTTGTCAGGGAAATATTGACACCGTGTTTGGCTTATAGTATAATTTATAAAAGAATATTTTAACAAAATATGATTCAGCGAGTCCTGGTCTTGCATAAAAAGAGACCGGACCGTCAAGTATAACAGGGAAACCTTTATGCTCTCCGTGTTTGAGAAGTTGAGTCGATATCTTTTGATACATTCGGCGGACTTCTGTCCGCCGTTTTTGTATAAAATTTTTATTTGGAGGAATCGCAAATGAAGAAATTGACAAAAATTTTGGCTGTTCTTTTGTGCCTGACAATGCTTTTTGCATTCACGGCCTGCAACAAGGAAGAGACAAAAACCACGACAGCTGCCGAGGTTACCACACAAGTAACCGAAACAACTGCTGCAGCCACAACAACTGCTGCTGAGACCACCACTGTTACCGAAGAACCCGTTGACAAGACCGTGATCCGTCTTTCCACTACCACAAGTGTTAATGACTCCGGCTTACTTCCCTATCTGCAGCCTTATTTTGAAAAGGCAACCGGCTACAAGCTCGAGGTAACCTCCGCAGGCACCGGTGCTGCTATCGAAAAGGCACGCAAGGGTGATGCAGACTGCCTGCTCGTTCACTCCAAGAGTCAGGAAGAAACCTTCATCGGCGAAGGCTATGAAGAAGTCCGCGTTCCTTTTATGTATAACTATTTTGTAATCGTCGGTCCCGAAGGCGACCCTGCCAAAGTTGCTTCTGCTGAATCCGCAAGTGCTGCATTCAAAGCTATTGCTGACAGCAAGAGCACCTTTATCTCCCGCGGTGATGCTTCCGGAACTCATACCAAGGAGCTTGCTATCTGGGTCGCTGCAGGTCTGCTCGAATCTGCTGCCAAAGGTGAAGATGGCAATTATCCCGTCATCAAAGCTGACTGGTATCAGAGCATCGGTCAGGGCATGGGTGCAACCCTCAATATGGCACAGGAAAAACAG
>JAFSIU010000025.1 GCA_017439615.1 Bacillota bacterium | reverse complement strand
TTAACAAAAAGAATCTGCGTCTGCACAAGCAAACCACAATGGATATCATCAAGCTTGGTCTGCCTTCAGGCATCACTCAGGCTATTATGGCTATGGCAATGCTCGTGGTGCAGAATCTGACCAACAAAATGGGCGAGCTGGTCATTGCCTGCAATGTTATCGTTATGCGCGTGGATGGCTTTGCCATGATGCCGAATATGACCTTTGGTCAGGCAATGACTGTTTATACAGGTCAGAATGTCGGTGCAGGCAGGCTCGACAGAGTCAATCAGGGTATCAGACAGGGCTTATACATGGCAGTCGGCACCGCCGTTGTTATCACAATATTACTTTTGATTTTCGGACGCACATTGTTTGATATCTTCACTGATACACAGGAATTGATCGATCTTGCTATGACAATGATGTGCATTCTTGCAGCAGGCTATATCGCAATGGCTGTTACTCAGGTGCTCGGTGGTGTTATGCGCGGCGGCGGCGATACGATGACTCCCATGTGGCTTTCTTTTATCACCACTATCATTATCCGTATCCCCATTGCCTATGGTCTTGCCTATCTCACCCGCAGCGAGCAATTCCCCGATGGCAGTCCTGTTGCACTCTTCACATCCTTGCTGATCGCGTGGTGCTCGGGCGCTGTGCTTCACTATTTCTTCTTCCGCCGCGGCAAATGGCGCAAAACCGCTGACGAAGCTATCAAAAGAGCCAAAGCAAAATCAGCATAAATCATGGTTTTCAAAAGCTTCCTTTGTAAATAAGGAAGCTTTTTTGTACTTGCACGAAAAAAGGCAGAGGATTATATAATATAGCAGGTTTAAAAAACTGTATTTACGATCATAATCAGAATAAAGATATGATAAGGAGTGATGATGATGGCAAGAATTTTGCCTGTATGTATGATTTGCCGAAAGGTGCCAAGGCGGGGAATTGCAGAGGGTATCTCAATTTGCGGCAGCTTCATCTGCTCGGAATGTGAGCAGCAGATGCTTGAGAGCCGTTTTCATAATCTTGATGCTTTGAAAGAGCTTTCACAAAAACTGATATGAAGCAGCAGCTCCTGGCAAGAGCTGCCTGTTGCTTTCATAAGACATATTTTATATAATAAAAGCGTAAATGCGGCAAAATGCCTCCGAGAAGAGTTTTGGGGAACACTTTGCCGCAGTAATCAGTCATAATCCTTATAGTATATAATGAGAGGGGTTTGTGAATGAGAAAAGGTTGGGGAATATTATTAGCCGTACTGCTTGTTTTTTGTCTGTCTGCCGTTGCGCTCGCAGCAGATGCAGTGCAGCTTTCTGTTGATGGCAAGCCTGTGGAAGGAGACAGCTCGGCATTTTCAGAAAACGGACGCACAATGGTTCCGATACGCTTTGTTATGGACGAGCTCGGGGCGATCGTCAATTGGGATGGCCCCTCCAAAACCGCTACAATATATAAGGATACCACCATACTTTCCTTGCAGCCGGATAACAGGCAGATAACAGTGAACGGCGTGGTGTCGGAGATGGAGACTCCTGCTGTTGCCATTGAAGGCAGAATCTTTGTCCCAATTCGCTTCATTGCCGAGCTTTTTAATGCTACGGTCAATTGGAACAGTGAAACAAAATGTGTTGAGATATGGTTCCCTAAGGGCAGCAGTTTCAAGGTTGTCGGTTATTATTATGATGATGCGAGCCGCGATTGCTATTTCGATTATGACCGCGAATTTGATTCTGTCGTGCATTTCAATTATGCTCTCACTGCAGACGGTCATGTTGCGGAAAGAACGACCAACACTCCCGATCGCTTCGAGGATATAGAAATTTCTCTTCGCTATTTCGGGCAGGAAAAGCTGATGCTTATCACAGGCTTTTATGCTTATATCGTTGACGGCATAGTGGCAGATCCTGCCAAGCGTGCCTCGGTTATCGCTGATATTCTGCAATTGATGAACAAGGGCAGATATGACGGAGTTGATCTTGATATCGAAGCAATGAGTGAAGGCTCCAAGGAAGAACTGGTTATTTTTATGCAGGAGCTGCGTGATGCACTCGGTCCGGACAAAACATTGACAATGTCTTTGATGCCCCGTGTGGCAGACAGACAATATTGGCTGGACAGATATGATTATGCCGCTTTGGCAGAGATTTGCGACCGCATACACCTGATGTTCTATAATCAGCATTATGCGAGCAGCTCTCCGGGACCAAATTGCAGTATAGAATACCTGCAGCAGGGCATAGAATATATGCTGCAATATATCCCGAAGGAAAAAATGGTGATAGGCATCGGCGGCTATGGCTATGACTGGCATCTGACAGATGACGGTCCCAAGGGCAGCTCTGTCCGTATTTCGACCGCTTTTGAACGCGCAGGTCTTTATAATGCAGAAATAAAACGCGATGAAGCAAGCGGCGTGCCTTATTTCAGCTATCTCAAGCTGGTGAATAAGGAAATAAAGGTATTTTACGGTGAATATCAGGAATATGAGCAGACTGTAACTTTGACTGACGCAGATGGCAAGACCTATACAGAAATACAGAAGATAAAACAGCCTGTGATGCATAAAAAGACAGTACAGGTCTATGAGCAGCATGAGGTTTGGTTCGAGGATGCCCAAAGCCTGAGCGGAAAAATCGCTTTGGCAAGAGGATATCGCGTGCAGGGTGTGGCCTTGTGGCGAATGGGCTTTATGCCGCAAGATGTAATGGATGCTATATTCGCACAGACAAAATAGTTTATTTTATTTTTTAGCAGGCGATTTGCTTGATATGTGCTGAGATGCAAAGGCTTGTATCAAAAAAAGAACAAAATTCAGTAAATTTTTGTAAAAAGGCTTGCCAAGCGGCACTTATTATGTTAAACTGTTTAGGCATTAAAAATACGCACGGCGGTCATATCCCTTTATCGTGCCTGAGAAGGCGTACGACTGTCGGAGGTAAAACGAAAGGAAGGAAAAAATCATGTCTGTAATCTCTATGAAACAACTGCTCGAAGCAGGCGTCCATTTCGGACATCAGACCCGTCGTTGGAACCCCAAGATGGGTAAGTATATCTTCACTGAAAGGAACGGCATCTATATCATCGACCTGCAGAAAACCGTAGGCAAAATCGATGAGGCTTATGAATTCATCAGAAGCGTTGCTGCAGAAGGCAAGTCCGTTCTCTTCGTAGGCACCAAGAAACAGGCTCAGGATTCCGTTAAGGAAGAAGCACAGCGCTCCGAATCTT
>JAFSIU010000194.1 GCA_017439615.1 Bacillota bacterium | reverse complement strand
TTGCATATTTCGTCTTTTTGGCGGCTTTTTTATCATCTTAATAATATTCATATTTCAGACAGCACATCATCCTGCCGCATACACCCGAGATCTTGGAAGGGTTGAGCGGAAGATTCTGCTTTTTGGCCATTTTGATGGAAACGGGATGAAAATCATTCAAAACAGAATGACAGCAAAGCTCGCGTCCGCAGCAGGCAAGACCGCCGACAATCTTTGCTTCATCGCGTACGCCGACCTGACGCAGCTCGATACGGGTATGGAAAATTGCTGCCAGATCCTTGACCAGCTCACGAAAATCGACTCTGCCATCAGCAGTGAAATAGAAAACAATTTTAGAAACATCGAAGATATAAGAAACATCGATCATTTTCAACGGCAGATTATGCTCCTCGACCTTTTTCTTGGCGATTTCCAGAGCTTCAAGCTCCAGACGGCAATTCTGCTCATATTTTTCTCTGTCATCGGCAGTGGCTCTGCGCAGAACAGGCTTCAAAGGATTGGTCAGCTCGTCCTCATCGACCTCCTTATTGGGAACGGCAACAAAACCATATTCCGTGCCGCGTGCAGTGTCAACAACAACAGGTTCATTCAAAGAAAACAATATATCATTAGGGGCAAAATAATAGATTTTACCTGCCCTTTTGAAACGAATTCCAACAATCTGTACCATTTTTGTCCTCGCTTTCTTTGCAGGGAATTTTTTTGGAATAATATATTATAGCATTTTTTCAAAGCTTTCTCAATAGGATTTTCCTGACAGCTTTTTCATCATTGCATAGCCTCAAGTCTTTTGAGGCTTCCCTCAGAGAAAGTATATTCGGGGGTGCGGAAAGGATAGCCAAGCTCGCTTGCATAATACCATGGATCGTTTTCGCTTGCAGGATTTTTCAGCAGATGGAAGCTTTGTGCGGGCATAAATCCCTGTGCCAGCAAGAAAGCCTTTTCGCCATCGGCATTTTCACAAATATCAGCAACCATCACAACATGTCCTGGACTGCCGCCCTTGATGAAAACATCACCTGTCTGCAGTTCATTGATTTTTATCGGTTTGGCAGAAGCCTCAAGGGAGAGTGTGGAGGCATAAGCAAACACCGTATTGATATAGCTTTCGAAGGTGCCAGCTGTTGCACCTTTGGTGCCGCCCTCTTTCCAGAAGGCATTATTCCCATCGAAGCCTACTCTCTCGCCTTCTATCCATTTGTCATATCTGCACTCAAAGCCGCTGACAAAATCAAAGGAAATTTTGTCATACTGTTCTTCCGCATAATAGTATTCAGCAATGATACGCATAATGGAATCGGCACATTGCTGCAGATCACGCTCTGCCAGAAACATATCAAAAACTGCTATATGATTATCACTGTTTTTCATCCTACCATCATAAAACAAAACATCCGTGCCATGCTCTTTCAAGGCATAATTGCGGACAAATGCGCCAAAGCTGCCCTCGGCATATTCCACACGCTCAAAGCCTGCGGGGGTATTGATACGCTCAGTAAGAGTCTTGCCATCTTCATTGATGAAATCATAGTCCTGAGTCTCAGCAATGACCAAAGTATTTTCCGCAGCAGGAATTCTGCTTTCTGCTGCAGGAATGGTTTTTGACGGTTTGGCGACAGATGAAGACGTCAGCGCGGAAGAAATCGTTTTCTGTGCGGCACTGCCTGCAACGGTGGTGCTCCCTGTATTTATCACAGGAGGAAGATCCTCTGCAGTCAGCACTTCGGGCTTATTCTCAATTGAACGCCAAGTAAAAGCCGACACAAAGCCGCCCAGAATCAAAACGCATATGCAAAATATCAAAAAAAGGCGTTTTCGCATTCTTTTCTCCATAATTATTTTTGTTTCATACAGCTCCAAAGACGCAGAAAAAGCATATCCAGGCAGGCCTTCATATTCACATTTGCCTTGAGTTGTTCCATAGCTGTTTGTGTCTGCTCCGCCGCCTTCAGAATGGCAGCGGGCTGTGCGGACAGAAAGAATTCTCCCTCGCGGCCAAAGCTGCTTTTGAAGGCACCCATCAACACATGAGATAATGCACTGACAAAGGCAAGTGCTTCTTCGCGGTCTTTTTCCCATTCGGCTGTCAGGCGCAGCACTTTATAAAGAGGCAGTGCTGATAAGCCCTGCAGAAGCTGCTCCGCCTGCTGCAGATATTGCTGCCTGTTTTCATCATCAAGAGCGTCTATGCCCTCGCCGCGCAGATTGACAATGCGGCAGCGGGAACGCACCGTGGGCAAAACACTGCTCTCGCTTTCGGTCAGCAGCAAAAAAACTGTATGCTCCGGCGGCTCTTCAAGAGTTTTGAGCAGATTATTTGCCGCCTCATCACGCATAGCTTCACAGCCCTGCAGAATTGCAATTTTATACTCACCCTCGAATTTTTCCAGAAAAAGCTTTGAAATCAGCTTGCGTGTCTGTTCAATGCGTATGGCATTTCTGTCCGGTTCAACAAGGAAAACATCGGGATGATTGTTATCAGCGAGCTTTCGGCAGGAAAGGCAGGTACCGCAGGCATTACCCTCCTCATCACGATTTTTGCAATTCAAAGCCATAGCAAAAGCAAGCGCCTGCGAAAGCCGCTTTTCACCGGTCAGAATATATGCATGACTTATCTCGCCCGACAAAATATCCTTTGCCAGAGCTCTTTGCAAAAGCTCGGTCATAATACTCCTTTAGTACTGCAAAAATGCATCGATTTTATCTTTTATCTGCTGCCAGACGGCATCGGCATCACAGGTCGCATCAATTTTCACAATGCGTTCAGGGTTTTGCTGTGCCAGATGCTCATAGCTATCCGCAACACGCTGGAAAAAATCCTTTTTCTCCTGCTCCATTCTGTCCTCTTGGCCCTGACGGCGGGCTGCCGCCATGTCCACGGGCAAAGAAAGATAAAAAGTTATATCAGGCATTCTGCCTGCAGCAGCAAAATCAGAAAGCATAGCCAAAGACTCCATGTCCATACCTCTGCCGCCGCCCTGATAAGCAATTGTGGAATCGGCAAAGCGATCGCAGACGACCACAGCACCTCTTTCGAGCGCAGGGAAAACGCAAGCCGCCATATGCTCGGCACGGTCTGCGGCAAAAAGCAAGGCTTCAGTACGCGGAGCAGGAGCATAGCTGCCATGCAGCAGAATATCACGCATGGTTTTGCCCCATTCGCAGCCTCCCGGTTCGAAAGTAAAAACGACTTCTCTGCCCTTTTCACGCAGATAGGCACATAATTTCTCAGCGGCGGTGCTTTTGCCGCTGCCATCAATTCCTTCAAATGAAATAAACAAACCCTTTTCCATAAATGCCTCGCTTCAAAATTCATTATTACAGATATATTAAGTATAACAATTTTTCGCATTGCGGGCAACTAAAAGCGACGCAAAAAACCAACTTTATTTACATAAAAAAGCCTTGGCTAAGCAGAATCTTCATAAAGCAACAACTTGCGGAACTACCTTTTGAGGTAGTTCTGTTTAAAAACCGGTATTTGACGATTTTTCGAATGTATAAATAAGCTGATTTGAGATAGAGTAAATGCATAAAGCTACCGTAACTGCCTCGAACAAAAAGCGTTTGAAGGGGGGTAGGGGGTTGCAAAGGGGCCTAAGGGAGGAAATCGCAATCCCCCTTGGTCCCCTGCAAAAAACAAATACGAAACTGACTCTTTTATAAAAACATCTGCAGAAACAAACCCAAGGTCCTTAACAAATAAACCCTGCATCAGATATTTGATGCAGGGTTTGCTTTATAAGAATAACTTTTTATGAGCATTGACCAGATGCCAAGGCTTTCAGAAACTATTTATACAAATCACTCGGTGCGAAAGGAGATGCCATACGCAGCATTTTTACCTTTTCCTTCAGGGTATCGACAATATAATCGATATCATCCATAGTGTTATACATACCCAAGGTGATACGGATAGCGGAATTGATATAATCCTTGTCGACCTTCATTGCTGTCAGAACATGGGATGCGCCCTCCTCGCCTGCGGTACAAGCGGAACCGGAGGAGCAGCAAATACCCGCCATATCAAGATAAAGCAGCAGGGCTTCACCTTCGATATAAGCAAAGCTGATATTGATATTATGCGGCAGACGGCTTGTCATAGAGCCATTGATACGGATCGCAGGGATCTCATTCTGTACACGGCTGATGAAATGATCGCGCATTCTCTTCCACTCAGCTGTGCGTCTTTCGAAAAGCTCGGCAGTTCTTTCGGCTGCAAGTCCAAAGCCGACAATGCCGGGGAGATTTTCTGTACCGGAACGGAATTTATGCTCCTGACCGCCGCCATAAACAAGAGGCTCGATCTCAAAGCCCGAACGGCGATATAATGCGCCGACGCCCTTAGGGCCATTGATCTTGTGTGAGGAAACGGTCAGCATATCGCAATTGATAGCCTTGACATCAACAGGGATTTTGCCAACGCTCTGCACCGCATCAACATGAAAATGTGCGGGATGATCCTTCAGCACCTCACCGATCTCTGCAACAGGATTAACAGAGCCGACTTCATTATTGGCATGCATAACAGTCACAAGAATAGTATCGGGGCGGAGAGCTTCTTTGACCTGCTCGGCAGTGATAAGACCATCGGCATCAACGGGAAGGATCGTCAGATCAAAGCCATTTTTCTGCAGATAGAGGCAGGAATCAAGCACCGCATGATGCTCGACAGCAGTAGTGATAATATGCCCTTTACCTGCGGCTCTGGCAGTTCCCAGAATTGCCAGATTGTCTGCCTCGGTGCCACCCGAGGTGAAGAAAACCTGCGAGGGCTCAGCATTGATAAGGCTTGCTACCTGCTTTCTGGCATTTTCGAGACTTCTTTTGGCCTCTGTTCCCATAGCATGCATGCTGGAGGGATTGCCATAATGAGAGCGCATCAAATCACTCATTGCTTCGATCGCTTCGGGGAAAACCGGAGTTGTCGCAGCATGATCAACATAAATTCTTTTCAAGATATTCATCTCCAAATCTATATAAAATCAAAAATTAAAAATCATTTGCAGCCGGGCATCAGATCAGTCAGGGTTTTGCTGTCAAGAACAGCAGAAACCGCATCCTGAATCTCGCACCAAAGATTGCGTACCAAGCAGCTTTCGCCTCTGCCGCAATCGATATCGGCATCATCGGTAGAGCAAACAGTAATGGCAATGGGACCCTCCAAAGCTCTGAAGACCTCGCCGACAGTAATTTCATCTGCGGGACGGGAAAGCATATAGCCACCCTGAGCGCCGCGTATGCTTTTTACTAAACCTGCTTTTTTCAGCGGAGCGACAAGCTGCTCAAGATAACCGTCTGAGATATCCTGACGCGCCGAAATAGCAGACAGTGTAACAGGCTTTTCTACTCCGTTTTGTGCTATATCCAGCATCGCACGAAGGCCATATCTGCCTTTTGTTGAAATATTCATAGAAAAACCTCCTCAAAAAATTCCCTGCAAACAAGTAGGGATTACTGCAAGTATAATACAGCAATCCCTTATTGTCAAGTAGGAATTAATTTGTATGCCATCTGACCGGCATTCTATCCATGAAAGGATTCAGGCACCAGCATTCTGAAAGCAGAAGGCAAAACGGAAACCTCCATATCCGTATATCCGACGCTTTCACCATCAAGCTCAATCACCATACGATGCTCGACTTCGACCTTCATTTTCTCAAATCGGCTGATATGTACAATGGGATGCGTGGTATGTGCCCCCTTATAGAGCTTTGCAAGCAGCACTAAAACAGTGGGCATTTTCACCTCATCTGCAAGCAGCATATCAAGCTTGCCGTCTGTAAAGGAGGCATCAGGTACAAATTTCATACCGCTGCCGAAATATTTGCCATTGCCGACAGCCGCCATCATATAGCGTCCGTTATACTCCTTGCCGTCGACAACGATATGCATCTGTGGCGGCTTGTATTTCACAAGGCAGACAAGTGCTGCCTTCAGGAATGAAAGTGTACCGCCCAAGGCTTTGGAATGAGTGTTGGTATAATAAGCAACATCAGCGCCGATGCCGGCATCACAGCTGTTCATAAAATAGCTTTCCGCCCACGCGCCGTCTGCCAGCTGATATCTGCATTTACCTGCATCAAAAGCAACAGCTTGGCCATGCTTCAGCATTTGGAGGAAAATCTCCTTATCCCTGCTGCCATAGACAGTGCGACCTGTATCGCAGCCGCTGCCCAATGCCCAAAAGGCAAGCATTGCATCTTCCTTATAAGGCTTGTCATCGCATAAAAAGCCATTGAGCACCTCATGCATGGTACCATCGCCGCCCACTGCCACGATCAGATCATAGCCCTCATCCAATGCACGCCTTGCCATCGCAGCACCCTGATTGGCGGCGGGAGTGAATTCCCAACCAAAACAGGGACATTCCTGCTCAATAAGCGGCAGCAGCTGCTGCCAGGCTTCCTTTGCCTTGCCATGACCGGCATTGCCATTGACGATAAAAAATGTCTTTTTATAAGCTGTTTCCTGCATAACAACTCCTGAAAATGATTTATTTTCAACACAATTCGACATTTTCACAATTTTTCCTGCTTATGCTTTGTATAAAGAATGTTTTCTTTTTGCAGGAGCTGTTGCCGCCACCAACTATTAAGCAACTTTCGGTTGCTCACTGATTCTGACAACCTGTTTTTATTGTGCTGCAGTTATGATTATATAAAAACAGGCATAGCAGTTTGTTGTAAACTGCTATGCCTGCAAAGTTTTCCGTTATCTTTTCTGTCTTGTAATTGTACTGCAAACAATTAACTATCTGGAAAAAGTGCGGAGCTGTCCCTCGCCGATACCATCACGCGCCATCATATTCTCCAGCACCTTGATATCGCTGGAAATATCAAGCTTTTCATTGGCGAAGAGCTTGTCAAGCTGCATCTGATAGCATTGAACCAGGGTGTCCATAATGCTC
>JAFSIU010000002.1 GCA_017439615.1 Bacillota bacterium | reverse complement strand
AACTGCGGCAACAGTTTCGCCGAAGCTATGACCGAGAGCATCAGTCCTAGTTTGTGCCACGATAGTAACGTTACAAACAGAGCAATGAGAACCCTCTGTCAAGCCTGTTGTAAGACAAGTTGCTGCAACTGCTGCATCAATGACAGGGTGATGTCCGCCGGCAGAAACCATAGTTTCCCCACAAATTGTACAGGTCTGATCTGTTTCACAAGTTGCACCATCACCGGGGGTATGTCCATTGGCGGGAATAACTTTAGTATAGGTTGCGCCGCAGCCATCAGCCTCACAAGTAAATGTAGTTTCACCCTCTGTCAGACAGGTGGGTGCTTTGGTCTCCTCGCCAGCATTCCAGCTGTGACTTGTTTCATTACCATATTGATTGCAGCCATTGACGCACAGGAAGGAGTGAGTTGCATCCTTGCCATCACCATCGCTCTTGATTGCGCCGGTATAGGAATGGTCAAGCTTTGCAATGACATAGGCAGCTGCAGTCGCTGCGCCATCGGTGGCTTTGTCTTCGGCATCTTTATCGAAATATTTATGGCATACTCCACAATATTTGTGTGCCTCATTACCTTCGGCGATACAGGTTGCAGCATTATCCGCGACAGGAGTGAAGGTGTGTGCGGCTTTTTCTATTATATATCCATTGTTATCAGCAGTGCCGTTATCTGCTTGAACATCTGCTTCGTCATCGAAATAGAAATGGCAAACGGAACATTGCTTGTGAGCTTCGAAGCCGGTTTCTTCGCAGGTTGCGGCCTTGGTGATTGTTTCAGAGAAGCTATGATCTGCCTTGGGGATGATGAAGCTGTTAGTATTATCAAAAGCTTTTGTGGAATCAGTGCCGGCATCAGCTGCAAAATACTTATTGCAGTTGGAGCAGTATTGATGCGATTTCATACCTGTTTCGGTGCAGGTTGCTGCTTCGCCATTGATAGTGGTGAAATTATGTCTGAGTGCAGCAACTTCTTCCTGTGCGACGAGTACTTCTCCGCAGACGGAGCAGTGCTTGCCTTCGGTCAGACCTGTTGCAGTACAGGTGGGATTAACTGCCGCATCGACGACTTCGGTATGACCGAGCGCAGCAACTTCTTCCTGTGCGACGAGCACCTCACCGCAGACGGAGCAGTGAGAGCCTGCGGTCAGGCCTGTTGCAGTACAGGTGGGGGCAACTGCAGCATCGCCGACCTCGGTGTGAGGTTTTTTCTCGACTTCAGTCTGTGCGACGAGTACTTCATTACATACTGAGCAGTGTTTGCCTTCGGTAAGACCTGTTTCGGTACAGGTGGGGGCAACTGCAGCATCGATGACCTCGGTGTGGCCGGTGGCGGGCTTTGTTTCCACAACCTTGGTTGCACCGCAGCCTGTTGCAGTACAGGTATAAGTTGCAGTAGCCGCAGCGGTGCAGGTGGCTTTGGTAGTTGAGGTCGGTGTTGTGCCCCAAGTGTGAGTGACAGCACCGCCATATTGACCGCAGCCATTGATGCACAGGAAGGAGTGAGTTGCATCCTCGCCATTGCCATTGCTCTTGATATCTCCGATATAGGAATGCTCAAGCTTGGGAGTTATAAATTCGGTCTGATCTGCTGCACCTTCGACAAATTTATATTCATCGGCATTGGAGGCGAAATATTCTCCGCAGCCATCATTTATGCAGCGATAATGCTCATTCAAACCTGTTGCGATACAGGTTGCGGGAACTTCTTCAACTTTTTCAAAGCTATGTCCGGAAGCAGAAATGGTTTCGGTATATGTACCGCCGCAGCCATCAACAGTACAAGTATAGGTCTTTACACCTTCACTCAGGCAGGAAGCAGCAAGTGTGATTTTGCCGCTGTTCCAGCTATGCTTCACAGCACCGCCATATTGACCGCAGCCATTGTTGCACAGGAAGGAGTGAGTTCCATCGCCATTGTCGACAAGGCTTGTTGCGCCTTCATAATCATGTCCCAATGCGGGTATTTCATAACCCGGCAAAAGTGTGGCATGATGGACACCACCGGTTTCATAGTCACCTGCACCTGCAACAAAGAAACTTGTGCACTTTGTGCAATATTTATATTCTATATGACCTTTGGATTCACAAGTTGCAGCCTTCGGCGGGTCAATAACAATCTCATCACCAGCAGCATTAGTAAAACTCTCTGTTTTGAATTCATGACCGAGGGCAGCAGTTTTATTATCTTCATAGAAATACTCACAAGCAGGCATTTGGCAAGAATGGGTTATATAGCCTTCATTTGTGCAATCAGGATTCTTTGTAGTACTTCCGCCATCAAAGCAATGCCAGGCCCCATCCTTATAGTCAAAAGTATGAGATTTATCATCGCCTTCATATGCAATTTGGGTCGTATCGAGATAAGATCCATCAGCATTTTTCAGTTTGGCATTTGTGATAGCAATAGTATCATAATGGGACTGAGAAGTATCAGCCTCTTGCACAAACTGATGAGTGCTTGTTGCAGTGCCAAGCTGGAAAATCACCTTACCAGATCCGGTGCTGGTTATATTGGCACCTCCGGAAGTGGTATAAGCATAACCGCCAGAAGCATTAATAGTACCATTGACTACAATTTTGGCATCAACGAGATCTGCGGCTGTGCGAGTGTAAGTCCTGCTTGGCGCGTAAGACACGGGAATCAACTTGTTCTTAATATGGCTGCAGTAATCTCCCCACTGATCAGCATCATAAATATAAATGCTTTTACCGTTGACAAGATGGCATACAGCACCTTCATCAACAATGATTTCAGCACCGGGGAGAAGGGCAATATCTTGTTGAATTTTAATTTCGCCAGATTTAATTTGTACAGTGATATTGCCATTGATAGGCAAATTAAAATCCTTGGAATTGAGAGAATTGCTGCCAACAGACAAATTAACTGAGGAAAGTGTCACGTCTCCATAAGATTCAACAATCAGACGATCAGTGGAGCCATCATAGCGCTTTGTAACATAACCTGAGGACAGATTGAACATCGAGCTGCCAGCACCGATGAAAGCAACCGAAGAACCATAATCTGCACCAGTCATATAAATAGTTGTATAGCTATATTCCTGCGCCCCGGAATGCAGAGTCAGCGGAACTTCGATATTCTGAATATAATATTGCGAAATGGGAAAAACCTTATTCTCCATTTTGGTACTCTGAGTGCCGCCGCGGAAATCGCCAAATTGGAACATTTCATAGACCTTGGCACCACTATTTGCAACAACAGAGCCCGACCCCGTGATGAAGCCATAGGCATAGAGAGCACCGCCATTATTGACCGTGATGGAGCTATCGCCCTGCATTTTGATGAAGCTGACAGAACCGGTAGGAGCGCCGCCGTGATCAGAATGGCCCGAGCCTTCTTTAGCAGAACCAGCCGCATATTGATGCTTCGCCGAGAGACTGAGCGAGCCATTAATGACAAGATTTGCCCCATCTGCCATAGTCAGAGTGCGATAAGCGGTAGGAGTTGCATATGTGCTGGTACTATGAGTTGCCGTTTTATAAAGTGTATTTGCATTATCAAAGGGGATGAGTAAGGTAACACCGGAAGGGATTGTGTAATCTCCGGCAGACAAAACACCATCATTCATCAAAACGATATATTTACTGCTGTTCGGACTGCCGGCATATTCAGTTGCCTTCTTTAGATCATCAAACATATAAGCAGCATTAATCGTCCAATAATTAAATTCAGTACTAATTATTTCTGTTATGCCAAGATCTACCAATACCGATTTGTATGTTTGCTGTACCGCATCACCAACCATAAACCAAGGAGTGCCTCCATTTTGGGCAAATGCTGCTTCAACTGTCATATCTGCTGCAGGGATGAAAGTAAAAGCCGCATCTCTGGAAAGAATGCTGTTGTCAGCAGTATTGATCCAGCCAAGAAAAGCTACACCAGTTGCAGGAGTTGCCACCAATGTAGCACCTGCTGATGATATTTCATGAGTCGCTCCCGAAGCAACAGCAGAACTACCAACAGTAATACTGCCCAATGCGCTGTCATATTGAAAAGTAACATTGGAAGAAGATGCAACAGCAACCAATTGAAAATTATTCATAACCAGCTTATTAGTTGTACCATTTGCACCAGTGGTGATAACAATTGTAAAACTCTCACCAGCAGACAACACTTTAGAAAAAGAACCAGTGTTTCCAGAATAAACCGCTCCATCAATTTCTAAATTATTTACAGATGTTGCTGTCCAATCAAAAGAAAGTGTTGCTGAGTTATTGGAAGAATTAGTGACAGTTATCCTTGCAGTTTTTGACGAAGCCCCAATCCCCAAAAAACCTCCTGAACCTTTAACATTAACAGTAATCGCTTTATCAGAAGACATACTATTTGAATTTGCATTATTTACTGTCACATCGACATTTTCAACCGGAACATGCGCCATCGCAGCCATAGGTAAAAACGCCAGCAGCATGATCGCGAGCAGGGTGCAGAGCATTTTTTTCATTGTTTTTTGGTTCAGTTTTTTCATTTTCTTCCCCTTTCTTTTGCAGCGGGAGGAGGCTCCCGTGGTTTGCGGCGGCATATCCTGCCGTCTGAGGCATTGTTTTCGACGATTCAACAGTTTTTCGATTGCATCATAAATTAAATTTATATATTCAGGCAAAGGGCAGAGAGAATTTGCCTGATCGTGTCCGAATTCATTTGGTTGAAGATTTTTCCAAAATGGCAGCAGCCTCCGCAGGAGGGCGGAAGCTGCCGGGTTGCATCATTTTGCTTGTGGGTTTGACAGATCGTGCTGATTCAGCACAGCAGCATCACCTGATGAACAGAATATTCAGATTTTCATTTAACGATATTCTAATCAGTATAGCATATTTTGCACAGAATAACAATAATTTATTGTTCTTGATTTAATTTTTCCACAAAATCGGCGAAGGCATCGGCGATTTTGATTTGCTGGGGACAGACATTTTCGCAGCTTTGGCAGCCGATGCAAGCGGAGGGTTTTTGGGAATCCTCGAAGGAGGAGAGCACCATGGGAGCCATGAAACCGCCGCCGGAGAAGAGATGCTCGTTATAAAGCTCGATGAGGCGGGGGATATTGAGGCCCTGAGGGCAATATTCAAGGCAATATCTGCAGGCGGTGCAGGGCAGAGTTTTTTTGGCGGTCATTTCGGCAGCGAGCTCATAAAGCACAACGAGCTCGGCATCGGTGAGGAGCTTTTCCTCGGCATAGATCGCGATATTTTCCTGCAGCTGCTGCATATCGGACATTCCCGAGAGAGTCATCACCGCGCAGCCGAGGCTTTGCAGATAGCGGAAGGACCATTCGGGAACAGAGAATTCGGGGCGGAGAGCCTGCAGCCTTGCGGCATATTCCTCGGGCAGCTTTGCCAATTTGCCGCCGCGCAGTGGCTCCATGACCCAGACCGCAATATCATATTCCTGCACAAGCGCGACCTTTTCGCTGGCATTCTGAAAATCCCAATCGAGCCAATTGATCTGCAGCTGACAAAATTCCATATCCGAGCCATAGGCTGCGAGGAAACGGCGCATAACCGTCATATCACCATGGGCGGAGAAGCCGAGGTGGCGGATGCGGCCCTTGGCTTTTTGCTCCTGAAGATAGGAAACTATACCATATTTGGGATTAAGATAGTCATCGATATTCGCTTCATTGACATTGTGCAGCATATAAAAATCGAAATATTCAACGCCGCAGCGGGAAAGCTGTTCTTCAAAAATTTCGGCGACCTTATCAAGATTGGAAGGATCATAGCCGGGGAATTTGCTGGCGAGGAAAAAGCTTTCGCGAGGATAGGCAGCAAGGAGTTTGCCCATCACCTTTTCCGAATTGCCCATATGATAGCCCCAGGCGGTGTCAAAATAGTTGATACCGTGATTTATGGCATAATCAACCATTTCGGCGGTGGCTGCTTCATCGATCGCAGCATTTTCATCATTGAAAACAGGCAAACGCATACAACCCAGACCGAGTGCGGAAAGCTTTTTGCCTTTGAAATCTTTGTAAATCATTGAAAAATAACTCCTTAGAGAATTTTGCTGATTTAATTATACCTCCCGCGGCAAAGCGCGGCAACTGACAAACACTGCCAAAAGTACACAAAAAACGCATAAGCTGCTGCATTTAAGGTTTGACAAGAACCTTGGCTCCCTGATCGGGGACATCGGTCATCACGGCATCGGCACCAATGGATTGCAGATAGCTCATGGTTTCCTGATCATTGATAGTCCAATATTGAACGGCGATATCATTGGCATGGGCATAGTTGACCAGGCGTGAGGTACCGAGATTAACAAAGCCGAAATATTCGGTCGGGATCTGCAGGGCGACAAAATTGAAGCCATCCGCCGGCACAGACAAGCCAAGCAAGGAGCGGATATAAAAATCAAGACATTCCGAAACACCTGCACTGCGAGGCATATCGGGATATTTGGTATCCATATAGGCGGTAACCTCATTATTAAAGGTGCCGACCACGGTGCGTTCAAGACAATCAAAATCCTTCAGGGTGTTATAAAGCTTATCCGCTGCATCATAGCCTCTTGCACCGCTGTTTTTGATCTCGATGATATAGCGGAAGCTGCCATTCGCCTCAAGATAGGTCAAGGCCTCCTCAAGACTGATGATACGCAGATCCTCGGGAACAGCATCGCCGCGCAGACCTGCATAGGGGGCTTCGCCGCTGTCGCTGACGAATTTTGCACCCATATTTAGCTTTTTCAATTCGTTGAATGTCTTTTCGCCGACCTCGACATCCTCTTCACCGAAGAATTCCGCAGCATCGCTGGTGCGGTCAAGTGTGCTGTCATGCAGCAAGACAGGTATACCATCGGCGGTGAGATGAATATCGAATTCAAAAATATCAAGCTCATATTCAGTGCTTTCGACACAGTTTTTCAAAGCCATCATCGTGTTTTCGGGAGCAATTCCGCCGCCTGCACGATGACCCGACAACAAAGTGGTGCCAAGCGGAGTTATAAGCGGATTGGCAGCATTATCAGTATTGACGGGGATATCGCGGCTTTCGGAGGATACCCACAAAACAATTCCGCCGACTGCCAAAGCGAGAACAATAATCACAATTGCCAAAACCTTCAGAGTTTTCTTCAGCCATTTGGGCATAAGGCAGCCCTTGACAAACCAAGGGAAGCTGAGCGGCCAGACGCAAGCGGCAAAAACTACCAACAGGAAATAACGCACGGCATTGGCGGCAAGATGACCGTCAAAGAAAATGTTAAGCAAAGGCTTCAGGCCTGCCTTCAAAGCCAGAACCAGCACAAGACCCAGAACAACCTTCAGCACCTGCTGCTTAAAGGAGGCTTTGACCTCGAAATTGATATATTTTCTTTCAAGGAAGAAGGAAAGCAGCATTGCCGCAGCGCAACCCAATACAAGATAGCCGTTTTTGACACCTTCTTCGAGATTATGCGCATCGATATCCACAGGCCAGCTATGCAGCTCGCAGAACAAAACATAGGCCAAAGAGCAAGCTGTCAGCAAAGACAAAGAAGCATAGATATAAACCGGCTTTTCTCTGCCCTTTTCAAAAAGAGGATAAAAAGCAAAGATAAGAACCGCACCAATGAGCAAAGCAACGCCCACATCCGCAGGAGTATGCACACCGAGATACATACGGGAAAAGGCTGTCAGCAATATCAAGGCAACAAGAACAAAGCGGAGAATTCCATTACCTGTGCTTCTTGCGGGGCAGCCCAGAACGGAGACGACATTTTGCGTATGTCCCGAGGGGAAGGAATAGCCCGCAGCATCCGCACGGGCGGATTCCACAATTGTGAAATTGGGATCACGCACCCAAGGACGCGGCACCTCACAGACCAGCTTCATAAACTGATTGATAATTATGCCGAAAAAACCGACCGTCAGAAGATAATAACCATTATGCTTATTGACACACCAAAAAATGATCAAAGCGATAGCAAGAAAAAGCGTTTCACTGCCAAGATGAGTTATAACAGAAAAAAGGCCGTCGAGGAATGGGGTTCTGATATTCTCCAGAATATAAAGGAATTCCATAAAGCCGCCTCCCTACCTATTAAATATATTTACAGAAAATTATATCACATTTTCTTACAGATAGCAAATAAAGCTATTATTTAATACCTCAAAAATACAATATTAATTATTGTTTTT
>JAFSIU010000193.1 GCA_017439615.1 Bacillota bacterium | reverse complement strand
TCGGCAGGCTTGATTATGCGACAACGGGCGTGCTGCTTTTGACCAATGACGGCGAGCTTTCCAATTTGCTCCTGCATCCCAAGCATGAGATCGAAAAAACCTATCTCGCCTTTGCCGAGGGCAGAATTACTCCCAATGCCTTACAGCGTTTGCAAAAGGGTGTTCGTCTCGAGGATGGTATGACAGCCCCTGCAAAAGTAAAGCTGCGTTCCTTCAAAGAGGGCGTCAGCACTTTGGAAATAACTATTCACGAGGGCAGAAACCGTCAGGTACGTCGCATGTGTGAAGCGGTAGGCAATCCCTGCCGCCGTTTGCGCAGACTTGATTTTGCAGGACTCACCGCAGATGGACTTGCCCCGGGTGCATATCGCAAGCTGACAGAAGCTGAAATAAAACAACTGAGAACTCTGGTCGGATTGAAATAATGGAGGCATAATGCAAAAGGTTATAGTAGTCGGCGGCGGAGCCGCAGGTATGATGGCAGCTGTTTCGGCAGCAAAGGCGGGTGCATGTGTGCTTCTTCTGGAGCGCAACAATCGTCTTGGCTGGAAGCTTTCCATCACAGGCAAGGGCCGCTGCAATGTTACAAATGACAGCACCATGCAGGAGATAATCAAGAATATTCCCGGCAATGGCAGCTTTTTATATTCCTCGCTTGCGGCCTTTGATTCTGCATCCTTGCAGGATTTCTTCCGTGCTCAGGGCGTGGAGCTTAAAACCGAAAGGGGCAAGCGTGTTTTCCCTGTATCCGACAACGCCAAGGATATCGTTGCGGCATTGAAGCGCGCTATGGAAAAGCTCGGAGTCAAGGTGCTTTATGGTAAATATGTTGATAAACTCCTTATCGAAGATGGGGCTATCCAAGGTGTTCAGGCAGGGGAAGAGGTGTTTGAAGCAGAGAGAGTTATCATCACCTGCGGCGGCAAATCCTATTCCACGACAGGCTCCGACGGCAGCGGTTATATGCTTGCAGAGCAGGCAGGTCATAGCATAATCACTCCCAAGCCCGCACTCGTTCCGCTTTATTCCGAGGATAAATATATTCCCGGGCTTGCCGGTCTTTCGCTGAAAAATGTGGAGGTTTCCTTATATCACAGAAACAAGCTTCTCGCTGCCGAATTCGGCGAAATGCTGTTCACGCATAAGGGAGTTTCGGGCCCTGTGATATTGAGTCTTTCTTTTGATGTATGCACTCTTTCTGCCATTGATCAGCGTCAATGTATACTGAAGATAAATCTCAAGCCGGCATTGGATATGGACAAGCTTCAGGCGCGCCTGCAAAGAGATCTTGACAAATTCTCCCGCCGTCATCTCGCAAATTCTCTCAATGAGCTTTTGCCCCAATCCATTATCCCCGTTGTGATACAGCTTTCGGGAGTTTTTCCGCATAAAGAATGTAATCAGATTACCAAGGAAGAAAGAAAAGCTCTGTGTGAAATCATCTCCGCTTTCCCCGTGCATATTTCATCTGTCGGTACGATAGAAGAGGCGATAGTCACAGCAGGCGGTGTTTGCGTGAAGGAAATCAATCCCAAAACAATGGAAAGCCGCAAGGTTAGCGGACTTTATTTCTGCGGAGAGGTGCTCGATGTTCAGGGCTATACCGGTGGCTTCAATCTGCAGGCAGCTTTTTCTATGGGCAATGCTGCGGGCAAATATGCTGCCGAAGAATTCTGAGGAAGACAATGCTTAAGAAGATTTTTTATTTATTATCAATATTATTTTTGCTTTGCTCCTGTGTTTCGCAGGAGCAAAATTCATCATGTTTGCAGACAGAGCTGCAGCAAACTGCTATTGCCGAAATAACAGAGGTACAAACAGTCACTTTTTCCATTGCTGAGAATACTTCATCACAGCCGGATACGATTACTGTGACGGACACAGCTACTGTTGATGATGAGAAATCCGAAGCTCAAAACGGAAACATAACAGCATCCGTTATTGAAAAAACAGTTGCAGATGAAAAAACAAGTCTTGTATCGGTCGGAACAACTGTTATTGAAACGGAAAACACGACTGCAGCCGAAACAGAAACTCAAACCGAACCCTTGCTCCCCGAAACAGAGACAATTCCTGATGAACCGCAGCTTCCTGCAGAACCTATGATCATTCGTTTGGGTTTTGCCGGCGATTTCAAAACTGCCGAGGGTGAAACAAATACCGAATTTATGGATGCGAAAGAAAACGGTATTTTTGACTGCATTTCCCCCAATCTCATTGAAGAAACAAGGTCCTTTGATCTTTTTATGCTGAATAATGAATTCACATACAGCGACAGAGGCGAGCCGATGAAGGGCAAAAAATACACCTTCCGCGCCAAGCCGGAAAGAGTAAATATCTTAAATGAGCTTGGTGTTGACTTGGTGCTGCTCGCCAATAACCATGTTTATGACTATGGCGAAGAAGCATTTCTGGACACAATGGAAATTCTTGAGAATGCGGGTATTGATCATTTGGGTGCAGGGGAAAACAAGGAAGCTGCACAGAGAATAATTTATTATGACTTCGGCGATACTGTTATCTCATTTATCGGTGCATCGCGCGCTGAACAATATCATCTGACCCCTGTGGCAAAAGAGAACAGCCCTGGCGTTTTTGGCATATATGATGAAGCGGGGATTGCAGAATTGCTGCAGCTTGTGGAATTGGCCAAGGCTGAAAGTGACTTATGTATAGTTTCATTGCATTGGGGCACGGAATATTCCAATTACATTGATGAAAGTCAGCAAGAGCTTGCACATCGTGTGCTCGATGCGGGAGCTGATGCCATAATCGGCAGTCATGCTCATGTTTTGCAGGGGATAGAGATATATGATAACAAGCCCATCATATATAATCTTGGTAATTTCTGGTTCAACAGCAAGTGGCTTTATTCCGGTGTGTTTGAACTGAGCATTAATGCTGATGAGGCCAAAATCATCGGTGCTCGTTTCATTCCCTGCACGCAGCGCAATTGCTATACAAATTATCCTGAGGATGAAAAGGGCAGTGAAGAGATACTTAATTTTATGCAGAAGTTGTCCTTTGATATTGAATTTGACGAAACAGGAAACATTCTGTATGATTTCGCAGAAAACAGCAGCGAAAATGAGGAAAAACAAACCTGAAAAAAGATTTGAAAATTTTTAAAAATACTATTGACATTAGAACAAGTTTTTTATATAATAAAAAAGCTCTCAGTTGAGCACCGAGGCATTTGAAAAAATTTGCAAATTTGTAAAATTTGCTTTGACAAATGGTATCGGATTGTGATATACTAACGCTTGTCGGCTGTGGGTGATTAGCTCAGTTGGGAGAGCGCCTGCCTTACAAGCAGGA
>JAFSIU010000192.1 GCA_017439615.1 Bacillota bacterium | reverse complement strand
GGTCAAGGCCGCAGGCGGAGGAAGCGGCAGTATCATCATAGAATTGCTGCCCGAGGGCGAAAAAACGGCAGACCTGAAAATGCTGCTTGCCATGGGCTCTGCCGAAAAAGACGGCATCAGGATCATCGAAACCGACGGTCTTGAATTGACAATGGAAATGGGTGAATAAATAACAGAAAATGAAAAGGCGTCTGCAGTGCAGACGCCTTTTGCTGACGGAAATAAAAAGCGTGGAGAGGTCATACGAGTTGCGATCAAATAAGCTGCAGGGGCAGAAAGAAAGGATTTTGAAATGGTTTATTAAAGGAGAAAGGAAATGTGTCAGGAGTTCGCTTTTATTTCCCTGTGATAAGAGTATAATATATAAAATATACTATAAAAGGGACTTTTGCTGGGTAATTCTGAAAACTTTTCATAAAGATACTTTTTGCGTATTGTGAGCTCGTTCTGCTGAATAAGCAAAAATTATTTCAGCTTTTGCTTGCCCGTTGCATCAATGAAGGTATCGCCGTGAAGCAGAAGCTCGGATATGGGAACTGCCTGCAATTCTTTTTGCTTGATGCTTTCAAGGATTTTCGGCAGAGCCTCAGGAGTATGCAGACCGTCATTATGAAAAAGCACTATATCGCCCGCACCTATATTTTTAAGCACACGGGACGCAATCTCATCTGCGGAAAGCTCCTTCCAGTCGAGGCTGTCTATCGACCATTGTATAGGGGTGAAGCCCTCCGCATTCACCGTTTCGATAACGGAATTGTTATAATCCCCGAAGGGCGGTCGGAAAAGTCTTGCCTCGCAGCCTGTGATCTCTTTTATCATTTTGAAATTGCCCTGCAGCTCTTCCTGCATCTGAGAAACAGAAAGGGTGGAAAACTGCGGATGGGAAACAGAATGCAGCCCTATCTCATGCCCGCGGGCAGCTATTTCCTTTGCCATTTCGGGATAATCCTCAAGCCAGATATTGACTAGAAAAAAGGTCGCTTTCACTCCGTATTCATCGAGTATATCAAGGATTTTTTCGGTTCGCTCGGCACCCCAGCTGGCATCAAAGCTGATGGAAAGCTTGTTGTCGGCTCTTTCGACAGAATAGATGGGCAGCTGTTTCACACTTCCTGCTGCCGTTGATGCAAGAAGGCAAAAGGAAGGCGAAAGAAAATAAAGAGCAACAAACACAAGGCAGGAAAAAGCTGTGAGAAGAAGGATTTGCAGAGATTTTTTCATATTGCTCACCACCGGAAAATATATTGATAAAGCATATGCGGCGGTTTGCGGGAAAATAACTGTTAGAATTGACAAACTGCTGTAAAATGCGTATATTGTAATATAGAAACTTTTGTTTTGACTGCAGGAAAAGAGGTTGCATAATGACAGAAAACTGTGCTCTGCACGAAGCTGAAATAAAAAATAAAGAGCTTGCTATGCGAATTTCCGTAGTGAGCATAATCGCCAATCTGGTTTTAGCCATTGGCAAGCTTGCCGCCGGTGTTATCGGTCATTCTGCTGCTATGGTTTCAGACGCCATTCATTCGGCATCGGATTTGTTTTCCACTCTGATGGTTATCATCGGTATCAATATCTCAAGCAAAGAAGCGGATGAAAAGCATCCCTACGGACATGAAAGGCTCGAATCGGTGGTAGCGGTGCTGCTTGGTATGGTGCTTATGCTGACAGGTGGTATCATTGGCTATGATGCTGTGATCCGTATCATAAATTACAAAACCATTCCGATCGAAGTCCCTTCTATGCTGCCTTTGATCGCAGCGGTTGCATCTGTGCTTATTAAAGAGGGGCTTTATCACTATACAATGCATGGAGCAAAGAAAATCAATTCTGAAATGCTCAAGGCTGATGCCTGGCATCATCGCTCCGATGCGCTTTCCTCCATCGGCTCTTTTGTCGGTATTGCCGGTGCTCGCATGGGCTTGCCTATTCTTGATCCGATCGCTTCCGTTGTCATTTGTGTGATGATTATGAAGGTTGCTTTTGATATCATGCATACATCATTTACTCAGATGACAGATAATTCCATTGATGAGCAAACAGCTGCCGAAATATCTAAGCTTGTGCTTGAGCAGGAGGGTGTTATTGCTATTGATGAATTGCGTACCCGCAGCTTTTCCAGCAAATTCTATGTTGATATCGAAATTGCTGTGGACGGCAGTATGACTCTTTATGATGCGCATGAGATTGCAGAACGCGTGCATGATGCGGTCGAAGCTGCTTTCCCGCTTGCCAAGCATTGTATGGTGCATGTCAATCCATATCAGCCTGCTAAAGAAATACTTGCCGAATAGAAAAAAGAGAGCCTGCAGAGGCTCTCTTTGCTTTATGCAGTTTTCTTCTTGGCGGTGTCAATGCTTTTGCCAAAGACGATAAAGCGGTCATAAATATATTCGCTGATGAAATTGGTCGCCATGGTAAGACCAAGCACCAGATATTCATTCCAGGCGATTTCAGGCGATGTGAGCTCGGCTGTCCACCAGGTTGAAAGGGGAGTGAAGACGAGATAGAAGGCGGCAACCTTCAGCATGGCGATGGGCACATTATTGGCGGAATAGAAGGTGAATTTGCGATTCAGGGTGAAATTCCACAAAACAGATAAAACAAGTGAGAAAAGATAAGACATCCAATGCTCAAGATGCAGCAGTTCTTCAAAAAGGGTGAAGCTGGCAACCTGAATAACACCTGCGCTGATGGAAAACATCACGAATTTCAGGGAGCGTATGGCTTCTTTTTTGGCTTTTGTTTCTATATTGGTCATCAGACACCTCTGTTTATATTTATTTCATAATTGCGGCATAAAAAAATATTTTTGTTTGATTATACAATTTTTAGGCTTTATATGTCAATTGATGAATGCGTTGTTCTTATGCGTATAACACAAAAAATCAATTCCGAAAAAGCCTATGCTTATAAGACAGTTGCAGGTATGGCAGATTATGTTGCAGTGTCTGTTCTTGCAATAAATGATATTGTATAGTATTATGTAAGCGAATAAACCGACAAATAGTATTCTAAAGGGAGCAAACAATATGAATTGTCCATATTGTTCTAAAGAGATGGCAAGAGGTTATATCCATAACAGCAAGCAACCTGTACAATGGATGCCAAATGGAACAAAACCCTCCATGTTTGCTTTTTCTCCTGCTGATAATGGAATAATTATAAGCAATAAGTTTTCTCTTTTCAAAATGGGTGGTTACATTGCGGAGGCATATTATTGTGATGCGTGTCATATTGTTATAGCCAAAATAGAAAGTTAAACAAAACTCAATTTGCGCTTGGAGGGATTCACTTTTGCTTCGCAAAAGGCCGCTGCGTCGTGCTTGCGCACGCCTCCGCGCAGAAGGCTCCCCCGGAGCCTTCTGCCCTCACGGGTTCTCATCCCTCTCTTTGAACATACAAACAAAAAACACCTGCAAAAACAGGTGTATTTTGTTGGCGGAGAGAGAGGGATTCACTTTTGCTTCGCAAAAGGCCGCTGCGTCGTGCTTGTGCACGCC
>JAFSIU010000191.1 GCA_017439615.1 Bacillota bacterium | reverse complement strand
TGTATTCATTTTTATAACTGTACAAATACAGAAATTAGCGGCATTGTAATGCGTGATTCGGCAGGGTTTACAGTGATTGAGGCAAACTGTGCAAATGCAGTTTGTGATAATGTAAAGCTTATCGGAATGTGGAGATATAATTCTGATGGTATTGATATTTTCAACAGTCAGAACTGCGTAATAAAGAATTCGTTTTTACGCAATTTTGATGACTGTATTGTTCTTGTGGGTGCTTATGCTGCAGGTATGATGGACTCCTACTATGTACCCGTTGACAGAGGTCAGCAGATCATAGCACCGCTGCTCCTCCCGGCTGGAGAAGCCGTAAATATCGTAGGCATCCTCCCGGATGGACTCGGTAATATAGAGCTTGGCAGGCTGATTCAGCTTCAATTGGGCGGCAGTATAGGCAGTGATGCGGCAGCCGTAACCCACACCGTTGCAGTCGATCACCGCCAGACCCGGCTCCAAGATAGTAACTTGTCCGGAAACGTAGTATAACATATTCAAAACCTCTCAATTGTCAATTTCGCATTGCCTTGGCAAGGAGGGAAGTGCTGGATCTTGCGTGGCACACCGCGATGGCGATTGCATCGGCGGCATCGTCGGGCTTGGGCAGCTGGGGCAGATTCAAGATCCGCTTGGTCATGTCCATCACCTGATGCTTGGTGGCGTTGCCGTAGCCTACCACTGCCTGCTTTACCTGCATGGGCTTGTACTGAGCCACTTCCAGACCCGCCTGCCGGATCGCCAGCAGGATCACGCCCCGGCTCTGGGCAACGCCGATGCCGGTGGTGACATTTTGACCGAAGAACAGCTCTTCAATAGCCACCGCGTCGGGCTTGGCCACTGCAAGAAGGGACTGCAGGTCATTGTAGATGATCTCCAGCCGGGCAGAAAAGTCCATGCCCGCCGGAGTGGTGATGGCACCGCAGCGCAGCAGCTTATATTGATTCCGCTCCGCTTCGATCAATCCGAAGCCTGTGATACCGTAGCCCGGGTCGATTCCCAGTATCCGCATGGATGCCACCTCCTTATCTATGTAATCATAGCACATTTGTTTTGGAATTCCTACTGTTTTTTTGTTTTTGTATAAAAAATCCGCCCCGGGTATTCCCGGGACGGTGATAATCAGCGGTATTTATTTCTGCATAGCCAGGACAGCCTGCTTAAATTCCGCAAAGGCGGCGGCAGAGCAGTTGGCGCAGACCTTGACAGGCCGGGTGAAATCTAAGCTTGCCATGCCCATAAAGTCTTTTCCGTTGATCTGCTGCCGGTCGTTGCCTACGTGAATATCAAAGGGCTGTCTGGAAGCAAGGTTCACAAAGGTCTGCAGCTGCTGAAAAGAGGTTAAGGAAATATGAAAATCCATGATAAATAGCCTCCGGTGCTGTACAAAGGAGAATTTTTCGAGTATAATAACAAAAACTGACGTTACATTTATTATAGCAAATTATCCATATGAATCAATTGGGTGAAACAATGAGATTCCATCGGAACAGAAAGAGATTATTGGTGAAAAATACAATGAAGTTTGGTTTTTACACATTGGGCTGCAAGGTCAACCAGTATGAGACCCAGGCCATGGAGCAGCTTTTGACGGCTCAGGGCCATGAGATCGGGGATTTTCAGGACAAATGCGATGCATACATTATAAATACCTGCTCGGTGACAGCGGTGGCTGACAAGA
>JAFSIU010000190.1 GCA_017439615.1 Bacillota bacterium | reverse complement strand
TCATTCCCACCCTGCTTGGCTTTGGAAGCTTTTCCGATTGGCTTTACAGAGCATTGGTATTTCTGGTAGTTTCCTGCCCCTGCGCACTTGTTATTTCTGTACCTTTGAGCTTTTTTGCAGGTATCGGAGGAGCAAGCAGGAAGGGCATACTCATCAAGGGCGGCAATTATCTCTCTGCACTTGCCAATTGCAAAACCATGGCATTTGACAAAACAGGCACGCTCACCAAAGGCGAGTTCCGTGTTGAAGGCATAACAACATTTGGAAATATCTCCGAAAATGAGCTTGCCGAGCTGGCTGCTCTTGCCGAAAGCCGCAGCAATCACCCCATCGCCCGCTCCATCACCGAAAGCTACGGCGAAGGACTTGATAAAACACGCATCAATGCCCTGCAGGAGCTTCCCGGTCTGGGAATCGAAACCCTGATAGACGACCGAAATATAATCATCGGAAATGAAAAACTGCTCAGGCAAAAGCAGATTGCATATCCTGTCGAGCATATTGGAAGAAATCATATCTATGCTGCTATTGATGGGGAATATGCAGGTTTTATCTCGATTGCAGATGAAATCAAGTCTGACAGCGCTGCGACCATAGCTGCATTGAAAAAGGCAGACATCAAACCGATTATGCTCACGGGAGATGCGCCCGAAAATGCCGAACGCTATGCCAAAGAATTGGGCATTGAAGAATATCAGGCAGGACTTTTGCCTGCAGACAAGGTCAGCCACACAGAAAAGCTGCATAAGCAGATGGAAAAAGACGACACTCTGTGTTTTGTGGGAGACGGCGTCAATGATGCGCCTGCACTGAAGCTTGCTGATATTGGTATTGCCATGGGTGGCGCAGGCTCGGATGCCGCAATTGAAGCTGCTGATATCGTCATCATGAACGATGAGCCGCAAAAGCTGCTTGAAGCTTTGAAAATATCGAAAAAGACCATGACTATCGTCAGACAAAACATCGTCTTTGCCCTTGGCATCAAAATTCTCATACTCCTGCTTGCCGCTTTGGGAGTTGCGGGAATGTGGGCGGCAGTCTTTGCCGATGTGGGTGTGGCAATGCTCGCCATTCTCAATGCAGCAAGAGCGGCAAGATGCTGAACTTTCAGACTGCTGAATAATATACAAAAAGAGCTGTATCTTGTGATACAGCTCTTTTTCTTATTTTATGTCATTGTCTGGACTCAATGCAATGCTGCTGATGCCTGTACGCAGCAGGATATCACGCACCCAAGGGGTGTACATAAACCATCTTTTGACAGTTTTGGTCATCAGCTTGCAGCGCAGAGGCAAGGTGCTGCGGTGATATGCCTTGGCTATTGATTTTTCATCATCATGCTGCAAAAAGGCATCGGCAAGCAGACTGCCGCTTTTGATAGCACTCGAGATGCCCTCGAAGGAGCTGGCGCTGATGAAGCCTGCCGCTTCACCGATGAGATAGACTCCGCCTTTGCCTGTGATAAAATCGCTCATTTTGCGGGGACGGTTGACAAGACAGGCCTCTGTTTTGACCGCCTCGCCGAAATCCTGCTTCAGGAATTGCTCCAGTCGGGATTTCTGCTCATCGAAGGCTGCGCGGCTGCCTTTTTTGGCGAAGCAGCCACCATAAATCACATATTCATCCTTATATATCATCCAGGAGCAGCTTTCACTGGTCTTGGCATCGAAAATGCAGGAATAGAAGGGATTGCTCGCATCATTGTGCCTGAACCATTGCTGAATGGCGATATATTGCATGGGCATGCTTTTGAAAAAGCTGCGGCGCACAATCGATTCCGCACCATCGGCACCGATAAGCTTGCGGCATTGCAGGCTTTGCTTTTCGCCTGCCGCCAGAATTTCCAGCTCAAAAAGCCCGTTTCTCTTTTCCGCCTTCAGGCAGCGTCCCTGCAATATCTGCATATTTTCGGGAATAAGCGAAAGCAGAAAACGGTCAAAGGCAAGCCTGTTCATATTCATATAATACCTTTGATAATATCTGACACGGCGGCTGACAAGGTCAATGGTCTTGACCGAGAAGATCTGCGGATCGACCAGCACATCCTTGGGCAGCACGAAATCAAAATGCGCGAAAAGCTTCTGCGCATCGGGGGCGAGCAGTCCGCCGCAAGGTTTGGGACGGACATCGCTCTGACCGTCGATTATCAATATGCTTTTTCCGGAGGCGGCAACTCTGCGCGCAAAGGTCGCAGCGGCAGGACCCGCCCCGATGATGATAATGTCATAAATCATATCCGTACCTCATTCGGCACTCTTTCATATGCCGAAGGCATATTTCACATTGAGAAGCAATATTTCATATCAAAGATGTTTCACTCATTCCGTCAGGAATGAAGTTCACAGCTGCCGCAGGCAGCTATATAGCCCATTCCTCGGCATTCCATATCTCACCCACAATCGGTTCATAGAATTCCGGCTCATGGCTGACCAGGATAACAGTGCCCTTGAAATCCTTGATGGCTCTTTGAAGTTCTTCTTTGGCGTCCTTGTCAAGATGATTGGTAGGTTCGTCCAGCACCAGCAGATTGAAATCACGCTGCATCAGGCGGCAAAGGCGAACCTTGGCATTCTCACCGCCGGAAAGCACCTTCATTTTGGAGGTGATATGCTCATTGGTGAGACCGCAGCGGGCAAGCGCACCTCTGACCTCGGCAATGCCCATACCGGGGAATTCATCCCAGATTGTATCCAAAGCTGTTTTTTCGGAGGGAGCCTCCTCCTGCTCAAAATAGCCGGGCTCAACAAAACGGTCTGTTTCCACATTGCCCGAAAGCGGAGGAATAATACCCAAAAGCGTTTTCAGCAGGGTGGATTTACCAATACCGTTTGCGCCCTTGATGGCGATTTTCTTATTGCGCTCTATCATAAAATTGAGCGGCTTGGTCAATGCTCTGTTATATCCGATCACCAAATCCTTGACCACGATGACCTCTCTGCCGGGAGTGCGAGCCTCACGGAAGCCAAAGCTGGGCTTCGGTCTTTCGTGACGTTTTTCAATGATATCCATTTTATCAAGCTTTTTCTGTCTGGATCGGGCAAGAGTGGCAGTAGCGGCACGCGCTTTGTTCTTGGCGATGAAGGTTTCCATGGTCTCGATTTCCTTCTGCTGACGCTCATAGGCAAGATCCTGCTGCTTTTGGCGCAGGGCATGGGCTTCTTCAAATTTATCATAATTACCGACATAGCGTGTCAGCACGCCATTATCCACATGATAGATGATATTCACCGTGTCATTGAGGAAAGGAATATCATGGCTGACCATAATGAAGGCATTGTCATAATTGCGGAGGAAATTCTTCAGCCAAGCGATATGACTTTCGTCAAGGAAGTTTGTCGGCTCGTCGAGGATCAAAATCATCGGATTTTCAAGCAGCACCTTGGCAAGCAGAACTTTCGCACGCTGACCGCCGGAAAGCTCGGTTACATCCCTGTCCAGACCGATTTCGCAAAGTCCCAGACCCTGTGCGGTTTCCTGAATACGCGCGTCTATCATATAATAGCCGCCGCCCTCTAAGATCTCCGTGATTTCCGACATATCGTCCATAAGTCTTTGCAGCTCATCCTCGCCGCAGGTGCTCATTTTTTCATAGACCTCCTGCAGCTCGGCATCAAGCTTATCCAGATGGGCAAAGGCCTCACGCAGATAGCTGCGGATGGTTTTGCCCTCCCCAAGTGCTGTATATTGATCGAGATAGCCCGTAGTAACACGATTGCACCAGGAGATTTTGCCGCTGTCGGGCATCAGATTGCCTGTGATGATATTCAAAAAAGTGGTCTTGCCCTCGCCATTGGCACCCACCAGACCCACATGCTCGCCCTTCAAAAGACGAAAGGAGGCATTCTGCAAAATTATGCGGCCGCCATAGCTGTGGCTGACATTTTCAACAGTTAAAATACTCATTTTTCACCTCTGAAATATATTACATTTAAATTTAACATATAATCAGCCGAAAAGCAAATGCAAGCAGAATTTTCTTATTGTCAAACCGCATATTCCGACATTATAATATTTATCATAATACACCGCATCTGCAACCTGCAGATAAAAGGAACAAAAACAGCTTCTTTGACGTCTAAAAGACAGGATATCCGAAATATAATAAAGGAGGATTTTTATCATGAAAAAACTACTCTCAGTCATTGTTTTGGTATTGCTGCTTTCCTTTAGTTCGGTTGCTGTTGCTGCGGACACGGGGAAAGGCATCCCCGCACTCGGCAGCTTTATTATTGAGGTGGACGGCCGCATTGTGAGCTCCGATGTGGAGCCTGTGATTCAAAACGACAGGACCTTGGTTCCCATACGCATCGTTGCGGAGGCCTTGGGAATGAGAGTGGATTATGAAGACAGACTGGTCATCATCCGCAGCTATGATGGGCACAAAACCCTGGAGCTGCCACTTGATTTTCCTGAAGCCACGGTTTATATCGACGGCAAGGTAAGCGATGTGCTTCAGATGGATGTGCCTGCACAAATCAAAAATAACCGCACTCTGGTGCCTGTGCGTATGGTAGCGGAATTTTTCGATGCTGATGTGCAATATATTCCCGGCAGCTGGAATACCGTGAAAATCACCTCTCCTGCGGTAATCGTCGATGGTCAGGCATTGAACAGTATGACCATTCATACATATATGACTATGGGCGGCTGGATCAATGCTTCATACGGCAATAATGTGGTCGGAGAAATATATAATCGACTGACAGCAGGAATCGGCGAAGAAACAGCAGAGCCTGCTGCTTATGGCCGCTATGGCTTTCTGGATTATAAATATTACTATTATCTGAGCGCACAGGTATCATTTTATAACGGTGAGCCTGTGGTGGATTATGAGAAAGGACAGGAAGAGCCCGGCGTGCGTAATTTCATACTCTATCGGCGAGTAAGCGGTTATTCCGAAGACATTATGCCGAAGGATGAAAATCTGATGGGCACAGACCATGGGCCCTATCTCATCTATGACCGTGATGCTGACAAATGGTATAAGCTGGATGAAAATGCCTTCCAAAATTACAATAAAATCCCCAGACATCAGGATATGACAGAAGAGCTTTTGAACAATGTAGTCTGAGAAGCAGATGATCCTTTTGCGGCGAGATTGACACAAGGGCACTGAAATAAACATAATTTCAAAACGGAGAAAAGACAATGAGAAGAAAAATCATCGCTGTGCTTGGCGACAGCAAAATTGAAAAAGGCGGACAAAAGGAGCAGCTTGCCTTTGAGCTTGGCAAGGCCTTGGTCGATAATGGTTACCGCGTGCAATCAGGCGGCCTGGGCGGTGTGATGGAAGCATTTTTCCGCGGTGCAAAAAGCTCTGAAAAATATCGCGAGGGAGACACCGTTGCCATCATCCCTTCCTTTGACCCTGATGATGCCAATGAATATGCCGATATTTCCATCGCAACAGGTCTTGATATGCTCAGAAACTGCATTGTTGCCAATGCCGACGCCTGCATTGCTCTGGGAGGCGGTGCAGGAACTCTCTCGGAGGCCGCACTTGCCTGGTCAATGCGCAGACTGGTGCTGGCATATAAAAATGTTGAGGGCTGGAGTGCAAAGATCGCCGATATGAAGCTTGATGACAAGCCCAGATATGATGATATTGCCGATGACAGAATCTATGGCGTGGAAAATGCCGAAGAAGTTATTGCCATCCTCGCCGAAAAGCTCGAAACATATAATATCCGCCATGACAGGATCGGTTTCAGAAGATAGTCCGACAAAAAATTAAATAAAGCATATTGACAGGCTCATTCTATTGTGATAGAATGAGCCTGTGCACATTCTATTGCAATAGAACAAACTTTTATCGAATTCGAAACCCAAGGAGAAAAAACATGAAAATCAAGCTTTTTGACTCGGAATTGAAGGTTATGGAGCTTCTGTGGGAGCATGGCGAGCTTTCGGCCAAGGAAATCGCTGAAAAAACCGCAGAGCAAATCGGCTGGAGCAAAACGACCACCTACACAGTATTGAAAAAATGCATTGAAAAGGGTGCGATTGAACGCATTGAGCCTAATTTTCTGTGCCGCGCTTTGATAAGCCGCCGCGAAGCTCAGGAATTTGAAACAGAGGAGCTTATCAACAAAATGTATGGCGGGGCTGCTGACGGACTGATCGCCTCCCTGCTTTCGAACCGTGTTCTGAGCAAGGAAGAAATCGCGCATCTGAAGCATCTGGTCAATGAATTGAAATAGGTGATACTATGAAATTGTTGGAAATGAGTCTTTGCGCGGCATTACTGATAACAGCCATTGTTATTATCAGAGCACTTTGCCTGCACAAAATACCCAAAAAGACTTTTATACTGCTTTGGTGCATAGTTTTACTGCGTCTGCTGATACCCTTTGAGCTGCCAGCAAGCCTGCTGCCCTTTGAGCTGCCGAGTCTTGATGCCGGCATTGAAAGACTGACAACAAGCGATGCTGACAAAATCGGCTTTGCTGTTGATCCCAAACAATGGCAGCTGCAGCCCATGGAGAATAATGCAAAAGCTTCGTTCCCGTGGCAAGCTGCGGTTTATGCAGCGGGAGCCTTGCTTTGTGCGAGTTTTTTCATTGCTTCGCATCAACGTTTTTTGCGAAAATGCGCCGATTCTCTGCCGCTTGAACCCGACAAAAGACCCTTCAGAACCGAGCGCCGCGTGCGGCTGCGTTCTTCGGATAGAATACTGCAGCCATTCACCTACGGCATAATCAAACCAACCGTTATACTGCCCAAATCTCTTTTGAGCGGAGAAAAAGGGCAGCAAAACATCGTGCTGCTGCATGAATTTATGCATATACGCCATCATGATATCCTGCTCAAATATCTGTTGGCGGCAGCTCTTTGCCTGCACTGGTTCAATCCGCTTGTGTGGGTGATGTATATACTCGCCAATCGTGATATCGAGCTTGTCTGCGATGAGGCTGTGCTGCGAACCTTGGGAGCAGACAGCCGTGCGGCTTACGCCATGGCATTGATAAGTCTGGAAGAACAAAAGGCAGGCTTTGCTCCTTTATGCAGCGGCTTTAACAAAAATGCCATAGAAGAAAGGATAAAAGCCATTATGAAAACTCAGAAGCTTTCCCGTATGGGAAAACTACTTTCGGTGATGCTTGTACTGGCAATTTTGCTGGCGACCGCAACCTCTGCCATTGCGCAAAGCCCCGAAAAAAACAGTCTGCCGACTGCTGATGAACAGCAGCAGAATATGCTTCCTGCCACAAGCACTGATCCCCAAACAGAGCCCGAGACAGAAGCCGTTGTTCAGGCAGAAGAGCTGCAGATGATATGTCCCCTGCAGGATGCAACCCTGACCGCACGTTTTGCTGTACGCATTCACCCCGTCAGCAAGCAGAAAATGATTTTTGACCATATCACCCTCAGCTCCGCAAATGATAATATCTTTGCTGCGGCAGACGGTGTAGTCAAACAGGCAGGCTATGACAGAGAAAAAGGCAATACTTTGCTGATCGAGCATGCAAACGGCATTATCACCGCATACAGCCATTGCGCAAGCTTTGCTGTTGAGGTCGGAGATGCAGTCAAGCAGGGCGATATCATTGGCAAGGTTGGTGCAACAGGTATGGCAACAGGCGCCTGCCTCGGCTTCTATGTACTGGAAGACGGTATTGCCTGCGACCCGCTGGATTTTTTTGAAATCAGTGAATAACCCCAAACACCCAAAATAAAAATAAGGAAACCAAAACGGAATAGCTTTATCCAAAACATTATAAAAGAGCCGCCTCACTTTGAGGCGGCTCTTGCTTTTTTTAGCTGAGTTTTGTGATTTTGACCTTGTTGACCTTGAATTCGGGGATTTTTGCAATCGGGTCGAGATGCTCGGCGGTGAGCTTGTTGGCAGGATTGTCAGCATAATGGAAGGGCATGAAGAGCACTCCCTCAGCCACTCTGGCTGTGATGCGGGCATGTGCCTGAACACTGCCGCGGGGAGAGCTGACTTTGACAATATCTCCCTCATCAATGCCATATTGCTCGGCATCGGAATAATTTATTTCCACAAAGTTCTCGCCTGCAATTTCCTGAATCTGCTCATTTTTGCCGGTCATTGTCGCAGTATGATACTGATAGAGAACTCTGCCCGTGGTGAGCAGCAGAGGATATTCCTCATCGACCTGATCAACAGCAGGCTTGTAAGGACGGAAGGACAAAAGTCCCTTGCCGCGAGTGAAATTGCCGTCCTTGTGCAGCATAGGAGTGCCGGGATGCTCGGCATCGGGGCAGGGCCAATGTAAGCCGCCATTCTCAAGTCTGGCATAGCTAATGCCGCCATAAGAAGGAGTAACAGACGCTATTTCATCCATAATCTCGGAAGGGGATGTAAAATCGAAACCATCAGCACCGAGATAACCTGCCAATTCGCAGATAATCTTCCAGTCAGGCAGAGAATCACCGACAGGCGAAATAGCAGGACGGACAAGCTGAACCTTGCGCTCGGTGGAGGTGAAGGTGCCGAGCTTTTCCGCAAAGGATGCCGCAGGCAGAACCACATCGGCAATTTCTGCTGTTTCGGTGAGGAAAATATCCTGCACGACCTTGAAGCAATCGGGATTGCGGAAGGCCTCTGCCGTGCGATTCAGATCAGCATCGGAAACAAGCGGATTCTCACCCATGATATAAAGGAAACGGATTTTGCCTTCTTCGATTTTCTCAATCATTTCGGTGGAGGTAAGACCGACATTCTGCGGCAATTCACAATTCCATGCTGCTTCAAATTTGGCACGGGCTTCGGCATTGGCGGTTTTCTGATAACCTGTCAGATCACCTGGCAAAGCACCCATATCACAGGAGCCCTGAACATTGTTTTGTCCGCGCAAAGGGTTGACACCGGTACCCAATCTGCCTATCTGTCCTGTGAGCATAGCAAGATTTGCAACGCTCATTACGCCATCCGTACCGGTGGAATGCTGGGTAACACCCATTGCATAATAAATTGCTGCATTTTCAACACCTGCATAAAGCTTGGCAGCTTCACGAAGTCTGTGTTCATTGATACCGCAGATCTCAGCACATTCGGAAACGGAGACAGTTTCCAAGCCTGCAAAGAATTCCTCTGCACCCTCGCAGTGCTCGGCAACAAATTCTTTGTTCCATGCTTTGGCTTCTACGATTGCTTTCATCATACCATTAAGGAATGCGACATTTGTTCCGGGGCGTATCTGCAGGAAAATGCTGGCATCACGGCACAAATCAATGCGGCGGGGTTCTGCAACGATCAAACGGGCACCTCTGGCCAGTGCGCGTCTGATCCCCGCTGCAATAACGGGATGTGTTTCTGTGGTGTTGGAGCCTGTTACAAGGAAAACATCTGTTTTTTCTGCTTCATTGATACTGTTGGTCATAGCGCCGCTGCCAAAGGAGCGTGCAAGACCTGCAACAGTGGAGGCATGACAAAGACGGGCGCAATGGTCAACATTGTTGGTGCCTGCCACAGTTCTCATAAACTTCTGGAAAAGATAGTTTTCTTCATTGGTGCAGCGTGCGGAGGAAAGACCTGCCATTGACTCAGGACCATGTGCTTTAGCTTTATCAAAAGCCTCTTTGATAGCAGCAAAAGCCTCATCCCAGCTGCAGGGAACAAGCACTCCATCCTTGCGGATGAGCGGAGTTTTGAGTCGGGCAGGATGATTGACAAAATTGAAGGCAAAACGTCCCTTGACGCAGGTGAGCTCATGATTGACACCTTTGGCACCTCTGACACCTGTGAGCTTACCATTATAGGAATAAAGCTCCAGCTGACAGCCCACACCGCAATATGAGCAGGTTGTGAGAGTTTTCTGATGATTATGCACATTATATGAAGCAGCCTTCGGGGTGATAGCTCCGACAGGACAAGCCTGCAGACAGTTGCCGCAGGAAACACAAGCACGGGCGCCTTCAGATGCAAAGACCAGCTTGCCATCCTTTTCGCTGATAGCACCAACGCCCTGCAAAAAGCTGCAGACATCAATGCAGCGATGACAATGGATACAGCGATTTGTATCGTAGATAAAGAATTTATTTTCCCTGTTTCTTGCTTCGAGCTCGATATCGCTGCCGATTTCTCCATCACATTCATAGATATAAGCCAAGTCCTGAAGCTCGCATTGAGTATTTTTGAAGCAGGTCAGGCATCGTCCATCATGCTTGGCAATGATTTTTTCCAATGCTGCTTTGCGCGCTTCAAAAATCTCGGCATCATAGGTTCTGACATCCATACCGTCTGTGATTGGAAGTCGACAGGTCTTGACGATCTCGCCATTGACCTTGGCAAGACAGACGCCGCAATCGCCATCTGTACATATACCCTTATACATACAAAATGACGGTATTTCAAAACCGTTTTCTTTGGCTGCCTGCCAGACTGATTTTCTTTTTTCAAATGAATATTCCTTGCCGTTAATAGTTACTTTGATTTTTTCCATTTCAAAACACCACTCTCTCATATCCGCAATACATATTAAATCTGCCGTTTCTGGCAAATGCAATCAGTGAAAGCCCCTTTTCCTGTGCCAATGCTATGGCCTTATCCGTGGGGGCAGCACGGCTCACAAGCAGCGGGAAGCCCGCAAACACTGCCTTTTCTGCCATTTGGGAGGCTATTCTGCCGCTGGTATAAAGCACATTCCGGCGCATATCTATACCGTTTTGCAGGCAAAAGCCTATACATTTATCCACCGCATTGAAGCGGCCGATATCCTCAAAAAAGCAAAGCAAGCTCTTGCCATCGCTGACAGCAGCGCTGTGCACACCACCTGTTTTTTCGAAAACCTGTGAATGTGAAAGAAATTCTGCCGAAAGCGCAGTCAGGCACGCGGCATCAAATTTCTTTTGCTCTGCCTTTGTTGGCTTAAAATCATTTGCTTCGATTTGGGCAAAGGCGGCAGAATCTCTTATGCTCAATTCCTGCAATTCGGACATATCATGCAGCAAACCCAATGTATATAATCGTCCCAACGCCATTTCCTCCAAAGCAGAGGGTGAGCAGGCTACCTCATCGCATAAGCTTCCATTGCAGAATAATTGCAGGGAGATTTCTTTTGCCACAGTTTCATCTATCTCACTGCTGCCCTGTTTATTATATCTTTTGGCAGGCAGTTTTTCAGTCAGCTCCAAAGATGCAGCATCAACTGTCTTTTCGTGATTGATATTGGCGAAGGTCTGCGCCCGCACCTGCTTGAGCTCAGAGGCTTCAATGATAAGGCAATTTTTGTTTTCCAAAAAAGTATGCATTTTGCGGCCGCCAGAGAGCAGGAATTCACGCATTTCTTCCAAAATTGCTTTGGAATAAAAACCAACCAAAGGCTCAAGTCCGCGTTCAGAAGCGAAAATACAGATATCCGGAAGCTTTTCAGCCGTTTTTTGCTGCATATACAAAATGAGCTGACGGTTTATGTTCGGCATATCGCAGGGTACAACAAAAAGATATTGCGAAGCAGAAATGCAAAGTGCCGAGAAAATTCCGCCCAAGGGACCGCAATCAGAGATAATATCATTGATAGGCAGAATTCTTTTTTCTGCATAAAGCGCAGGGTTTTTGGTACTGACAAGGATTTGTGCAAACAGCGCTTCCAGTTCATGCAAAATTGAGGCAGTGTTCTCGGAAATAAGCTCCTTGTCTCTGCCCATTCTGCTGCTTGCCCCGCCGGCAAGCATTGTGCAGCTGCCAAACAATTGCGACATTTGCATCCTCCAAATCTGTTATCATTTTATTTTACCATATAGTATGAAAATACACAAACACCAAAAAGCTTAAGAAAAATCAATAAATTTTCTTTGCGTATCATATTCCCCTCTATCCATAACAACATACACAGCTAATCGAAAAACACATAACATTAGGCAGTTAATAAATTAAACTGTTTTGTTTTTTCTTGACAGATACGACATGCGCGTGATAGAATAATTGCAGGAATAAACAGACTTATTTTGCCGAGCATGTCAATGGCTCGTTTTTTTACAGACAATTAGTTAGGTCTATAACAATTTACTTGATGGATAGTGCGGACATCTTGGTTCTGTCATCTCGGAAGCACTTTTCATATTTCCTTTATCGCAGAAAATGCCGCAAGGCGTTTTCTCATCTCTCTCAGCTCAAAACCCCTTCGCAAGAAGGGC
>JAFSIU010000189.1 GCA_017439615.1 Bacillota bacterium | reverse complement strand
GGAAAGAGATGCCCATTGTGAAGTCTCTTTCTGCATTGATTTGATAACAAGCTCGGGATAATTGCCGTGATTATCCACGATGATGACATCGGGATCCCAGTCATAAAGCTGTTCCGCGGTGATCTCAGGGAAATTGCCGCCTGAAGTCATCGGACCGTAGAAGGTGCCGCCTGCAAGCATTACATCATAATAATGATTTGTGATATCGCAGGTAGCGAGAACATTTTCGCCCCAGGTATTTGCCCAATAAACAGTAGGTCTGTCTTCATCCTTGAGGTCTTTGGTGCGTTCATAGAGCTTTTCGGCGACCTCGAGATTGTAATCATACCATTTCTCGTATTTTGCCATAGCCTCGTCGCCGAGTATCATTGCGATATTCTTGATGCTGAGGCATTTGTCGTCGACATATTCCTTGACGGTCATATTCTTGATATATTCGACGGTCTTTTTGCTTGTGTAGGCATCGTCTGTTTCTGTGGAGCTGCCGCCGCCTGAGGAAACCGCTACAACGGGAATATTTGCTGTTTCGAATTTTTTCAACTCATTATCATTGGCATAATAAAGAACCAGGTCAACATTGTTCTTGAGATAGTCTTCGATATTGACTGAGGTGTTGGGGTTGGCACCAACGGTTACGATATTTGCCAAATCGGGATTGAGCATCAGCGCAACAGGATAGTCTGTGGTATGACCGGCTTTGACCATTGCGATTCTGTCAGCAGCACCGAGCATAAAGAGCATTTCATAGGAAGGACCGGTCATAGCTGCGATGCGTTGTGTATTCAAAGGAACGGTAACCTCTCTGCCTGCATTATCAATGATCGTGACGCCGTTTTCGATTTCTTTTTGTTCTGTCCATGCACAGCCTGCAAGCAGTGTTGCGGTTAGCAATAAGATGCATAGCAAAAGACTCAGGATTTTATTAAGCTTCATTTAGTTATCCTCCTTAGAGAAAATCAGAAATCTCCCAGGATGTCATGCCAGCCGTCAAGAACCTTCTGGGCTTCATCAAGTGTCATTTCATATTCATAGAATTCATTGTAGTAATATTTGATTTCTTCAGCCATATTGACATCAGTAAAGAGCTCAGGCTGAATAACAGTAGCGAGCCACAGAATGATCAGGCCATTGGTGGTGCCTTTGTCGAGGAAGAAAACGCCTGCGGGGATGCGGTGCAACTGATTGTTCTTGACAGCCCGTAATGTCTGCCACTGACCGCCTTCCTTCATCATATGTTTGATGACGAGGTCGGGATAATTGCCGTGATTGTCTACGAGGATGATATCGGGATCCCAGTCATAAAGCTGTTCTGCGGTGACTTCGGGGAAATTGCCGCCGCCAACAGGACCGACAAGATTGCCGCCTGCAAGCCAGACTTCATAGCAGCGATTCTGAATGCCGTAGGAGGCAAGAATATTTTCGCCCCAGGTATTGCCCCAATAAACAATGGGTCTGTCCTCTTCTTTGATATCTTTGGTGCGGTTATAGACGAGTTCGAGTTTTTCAGTGGTATATTTATACCAAGTATCAAATTCGTTTTTAGCTTCTTCGGTGCCGAGAATTTCAGAAAGTGTTTTGACTGCTGCAGTTGCATTGGTTTTGTAAGTATCGAAGCCTTGATTCATTGCATCCTCTTTGCTGTCGAAGAAGCCGGTATTGAGAGTGAGAACAACAGCGGGAACGCCTGTATCACGGAATTTCTTCAATTCAGTGTCGTTTTCATAATAGATTACGAGGTCAACATTGTGTTTCAGATAGTCCTCGATATTAACAGAGGAGCTGGGGTTAGCAGCAACGGTATTGATATTTGCTAATTCGGGGTAGGTGAGAAGGGCCAAAGGATAATTGGTGGTATGGCCGGATTTAACCATAGCGACTTTGTCAGCAGCGCCAAGCATAAAGACCATTTCATAGGAAGGACCGGTCATAGCTGCAATGCGCTGGGGTTCCTTCGGAACGGCTACTTCATTGCCGATGAGGTCAACGACGATCTTTTTGTCAGGGTCTAATTCTGTTGCAGGACCGCAGGCGGCAATGAGCAAGGTCAGACATAAGACAGACAAAACTAAAAAAGCGATTTTGAGAATTTTGTTCAAGCGACTCATTTTTTACCTCCATATTTTTTCGATTAATAATAATGGCAATCACAAAGGCCGATAATGCCGACCTTTGTGATTGTTTTGCATATTATGATGACCTTTGACTATTTTGCAGTTATAAAATTGAGTACAGTAACATTGCTGGTCATCCAACGCAGTCCGCTTTCATTGATGAATGCGGAGAGACCGATGGGTGCGCCTGCGATATCATTATAGGTTTTGCCGTCCATCATGGCATAGAAGCTGAGATTGCCGAAGTATTTTTCATTGTCAACTGCAGTCTTGTATTCGGTGTTTTTGCCTTCCTTGCCCTGAACAATACCATAAACTTCAAGCTCGGCGATATTGGTGGGGATGGTCATTTTCAAAGCACCAAGCTTGGCAACAAGCTGGTCATAGCCGAAGCCGAGGAATTTGCCTTCATAGGTGGAAGCGCCGCCGGCATACATAAAGGAGCCGTCAAAATAACCGGTATTGACTCTGCCGCCTTCGGGCATAGGGGTCTTTTTCATAAAGTCTGCCATAATCAGCTTGCCTACGGATTGACCGTCAACCTGGATCTCAACACTCCAGTCAGCAGAAGTGGTGGTGAGATAAACTTTGTTAACGCCTTCGCTGGTCATGCCGCCATCGATGACGCCAGCATAGAGGTTTTTGTCTTCATATTGAATAGAGGAATAGCCCTTATCATTTTTGGCGAAAGCGCCAAGATAGGCTTTGGAAGCATCGGTTGCTACGGAAATGAACCCGTCAGCAGATTCGAAGAACAAACTCTTGACGGTGGTCATATCAACGCCGATAGCCAGATCTGCAACAGCAGCGCCGTAGTAGCTTGCATCGCCGACAGTGATGTCTTTCATTGCTGCTTCGATATCAGCATAAGCAAAGCCTGCTTCATTGACAGCTACGCCATCAAGATAGATCATAAGAGCTTCGCGTACAACTGCTTCAGGTGCTGCAGGAGCAACAGGCTCTGCGGGAGCGGGAGCGGTGGGCTCTGCGGGAGCGGGAGCGGTGGGCTCTGCGGGAGCGGGAGCGGTGGGCTCTGCAGGTGCGGGAGCGGTGGGCTCTGCAGGTGCGGGAGCAGTGGGCTCTGCAGGTGCAGGAGCGGTGGGCTCTGCGGGAGCGGGAGCAGCAGGCTCTTCACCGGTGATGAAGTTCAATGCAGTTACATTGCTGGTCATCCAGCGAAGACCGCTGGTATTGATAAACGCGGTAAGTCCAACAGGAGCGCCTGCGATATCATTATAGGTTTTGCCATCGAACATAGCGAAGAAGCTGATGAGACCGAAATATTTGTCATGATCCACTCTGGTGGAGTATTCGGTATTTTTGCCGTCTTTGCCCTGAACGGTGCCATAGACTTCCATTTCAATGACATTTTCGGGAATGACCATTTTCTTGCCGATGAGTTTGGCGACCATCTGGTCATAACCAAAGCCAAGGAATTTGCCTTCGTATGTAGAGCCGCCACCTGCATACATAAAGGAACCGTCATAAAGACCTGTTGCAGCTCTGCCGCCTTCGGGCATGGGAGTTTTGTGCATATAGTCAGTCATAGTGAGAGCACCGATGGACTTGCCGTTGACCTGAATGTCAACGCTCCAGTCAGCAGCGGTGGTTACGAGATAAACCTTATTGACGCCTTCACTGGAAATGCCGCCTTCAATGAGACCTGCATAGAGCTCTTTGCCTTCATATTGAATGGATTCATAACCCTTATCCTTTTTGGCAAATGCACCGATATAAACCTTTGCAGGATCGGGACCGTAGGAGATGAAACCGTCAGTGGATTCGAAGAAAACGCCTTTGATTGTGGAATAGTCAACGCCTTTGGCGATATCTGCAACAGTGGCTGCATAGTAGTTTGCTTCGCCAACGGTGATGTCCTTCATTGCTGCTTTGATATCAGCATAAGCAAAGCCGGCTTCATTGAGGGCTACGCCGTCAAGATAGACATAAAGGGGTTCGCGTGCAGTGTCTGCGGGTGTTGCAGGAGTTGCAGGCTCGGGAGTAACAACTGTGGTAGGCTCTGCAGGAGCTGCAGTAGTGGGAGCAGCAGGCTCTTCACCGGTGATGAAGTTGAGTGCGGTAACATTGCTGGTCATCCAACGCAGACCGCTGGTATTGATGAATGCAGTGAGACCCACCTTGGCACCTGCAATATCATTATAGGTCTTGCCGTCATACATTGCGAAGAAGCTGATCTTGCCGAAATATTTTTCATGGTCAACTCTGAAATTATATTCGCTATTTTTGCCGTCTTTGCCCTGAACAGTACCATAAACTTCCATATCAGCAATAGTTTTGGGCAAAGCGATGTTCTTTGCAGTGAGTTTTGCAATCATTTGGTCATAGCCAAAGCCGAGGAATTTGCCTTCGTATGTAGAGCCGCCGCCTGCATACATGAAGGAGCCGTCAAAGAGACCGGTTGCAACTCTGCCATCAGCCATGGGAGTTTTGAACATAAAGTCTTCCATATTGAGACTGCCGACAGATTTGCCATCTACTTGAATATCAACATTCCAATCAGCAGCGGTGGTTACGAGATAAACCTTGTTTATGCCATCACAGGGGAAAGCACCGTCAATGATACCTGTATAGAGATTTTTGCCGTCAACCTCAACAGAGGCATAGGCATCACCGTTTTTGGTAAATGCGCCGACATATGTCTTTGAAGCATCGGGAGCATAAGAAATATAGCCATCTGTTGCTTCAAAGAAAACGCCCTTGACAGCAGACATATCAACGCCTTTGGCAAGATCGCTGACAGCAGCGCCATAATATGCAGTGCCGCCGATGGTAATGTCCTTCATTGCTGATTCAATATCAGCATAGGCAAAGCCTGCCTCTTTGATAGCAACGCCATCGAGATAGATAAAGAGCTGTTCGCGGGCAACAGCCTCGGGACCGCCGGTTTTTTCAGGAACGACAGTGGTCGTAGCTGCAGCGGTGGTGGTTTCATTCTGCTCATTATTGCCGAAGCAGCCTGCGACTGCAAAGCAGACGAGCAGCATGATGAGGAGTAATGTCAAAGTCTTTTTCATCAATAATTCCCTCCATAAAATGTTTTTATATAAAAAAGACCGTTTGTTTCCTTGCGAAACAAACGGCCGATTTTAACAGGTCTTTCTTTTCAACAAGGGAGGCAGGAACGTTTCCGGAGCTGCCCTTTGGTCCACTACCATGAGCAAAGGCTTTTAGGTGCATGGACTCGAAAGTATTAAATTGGCTTAAACTATTTTAACATCAATAAAAATTATAGTCAAGATTATAGATAAGTTTTATATTATTTTCTTACTTATTACAGAGCTTACAAATCATAAATCACCAAGGAAGAGCAATGGTGAATTCATCCATGATCTCCGGTTCGATATGACCTTCGAAATCATTTTTTACGGGAGAATAGGTTATGCCCTCGATATGCTGCTCTTTTTCATTGATTTTCAAAAAGAGCATATAGCCTCCGCCGCCATCATTGCGGCTGTCCTGATAATTGGCGATGATGTTCTGAACAATGCGTTCTTTGCCGTCAGCATTTTTCAGTGTGGTGGTATGATATCCTGTTACACTATTGTGTCCGCACAAAACCATACGCACATTTTCATTGGCTTCGAGAATGCTTTTCTGCATATATTCGCCCATATCGGTGAGGCTGTAATCATCTTCGAGATAATTATGGGTGCATAAAATGCCAATGCGTTCAGGATATTTCGCAAATGCAGCATTTGCAAATTCGATGCAGCATCTGGAGGGCTCATCGCTGAGATAGACCACGATGAAATCCTGTGTGCCGAGTGTTATGAGGTCATAGTGTCCGCGGTTGCCCTCATGTGCTTCGCCATACCATGCCTTGTCGGCAAAACGTTTTTCGCTGAAAAAAGTGCGGTAGTCAATATATCTGTCTTCGCCATTGCCGGTGTCATGATTGCCGGGCAGCACGCCATATGGAATATCAGTCAGCTTGTTCATAGCGGTATCTGCATTCTGCCATTGTGCTTTTTCATAAGGGCTGTTGACAATATCGCCTGTATGTACCAGATATTGAATATTGAGCGCAGCCTTGTTGTCTGTGATGAATTGAGTCATTGCATTGAAGGTTTCAGGAAGACTGCGGCTGTAAAACTGTGTGTCAGAAAGCAGGACAATGCAATATTCATCTTCGCTGACTGCAAAAGGGGCTGAAGAATTCTTTATAATAAGGAAAGAACTCACTGCAGCAATCAATAAGACAATGATCAGTATGGCAAAAAATACCTTCTTTTTGTTCTGATTGATCGGCATATGAGCATCTCCCTTTTTAATGTTTAGGACTATAAATATTTATATACATATTCTAACATATAGGTATAAATTCTGCAATAACAAAATCTTATAGTTTTGTCCACTATATTTATTAATAGATTATCAGCAGATAAAAACAAAGAAGAGCAAGCTATGCGCTTGCTCTTCTTTGTCTAACACTTATTATGTCTTATGCAATGTATCTCAGTCTTCGGTCAAGTGTTTCAGTTGTCAGTTTGGGGAGCAGAGATGCCGGGTGGTAAAACTTCTGTGATACCTGCTTCATTTGCTGCAGGCACATCGCTTTCAGCAGCTGTATCTTCATCTTTTGCTTCTTCATCGGCAGGGTTTTCTGCAGTATTTGTATCTTCATTTGTTGTGTTTTCTGTCACATTATCTTCTTCAGGCAGAGCTTGTTCGGTGGATTTTTCTTCCTCAGTGTTCTTCAGAGGCTGGTTTTTGGCAAGATAAGCTTTCAATCTGTGAATGATGGTTGCAGCTTCTGCCCATGTCAGATTGTCTTTGGGATTGAATTTGCCATCCTCACCGATCATCAGTCCCTGATAGGTGACTTTTTGTATGCTTTGGAATGCCCAGCCGGAAATGGAGGATAAATCTTTATAGCTGATGATTTTGATGGTATTGTCGTTTATGATATTTGCGATCGCGGTGGCGGTAGCTTCTCTTGTGATCAGGTTTGAGGGCGAGAACTGCGTCGTGCTGGTTCCGTTCATAACACGTGCCTTTGCCATACGCATAACTGCATCATAGTAATAGGCTGCTTGCGGAACATCAGCAAAATCGGCAATTTCGCGATTCATATCCTTGTTCTGATATAGATAATCTCCAAGCAGGTCATAAAGCATTGCAAATTCTGCTCTGGTGATAGCGGCAGAAGGGTTGATGACATAGGGATAAGCAAATTCTTGTCCATTGAGCAGGGAAATAAAGCTTTGCTCCGCCCAATTGCCTTTGATTTTGGCAAGGATATCTTTGGGGCTGCAGGTAGTGATGATCCATCCTCCTGCATTGTCAGAGGAAATCTCTGTAATATTTTCGAATTCCATTGAGGTGTCATTGGTCCAGAAAACTTCATATATATAGTTTCCGGGGGTGTCAAGCGCGATATATTTATTCTTATGCAGATATTCGATATATTCCTCATAGCACCAGCCGTTTTCATATATGAGCTGTGCATGGACGGTGCCTACATAGCGGAAATGCCAGGGCTCATCGGCGATTTTGGTATAAGGAATCTTTTCTTCGGTATAGCGCAGGATGAAGCCATAGCGCCAGCTGTTATCACGCAGCCATGCAGCTGCTTTGGTATCCCCGAAATCGTTATTCAAAGCGGAATAAATATCACTGAGATCCTGTGAAAAGCCTGCCTGATGCTCACTTGTGCCTGGGATCGCGGTATACATTTTTGTTGCATCATATGCCTGCTGATATGTCATGGTCTGCAGCCTTGTTTGCAGACGGGAGCTGAACATTGAGCTTTGGGTTGCATAGGAACGGTAGCCGCTTCTTGCGGTAAGCTTGCCATAGCCTGCCGCTTCCACGCCTTCAAGCATCAGCTTTAATGCTTTAGCAGGAGTTTCACGCATATATTTGGCATTGGGATTCTGGTATATGGAAGAATCCAATACAACAAGATCGGCAGGGACAAAGGTTTTGTCAAGCGGGTGGTCAACATTGACAAGCCAAAGCATTTGGGTATCAGCAGATGTATCAAAAGCTGCTGCTGTCTGCACCATACCGAAAAGCATTATCAAAGCAATGGTCATGCATAATATTCTTCTTTTCATAATATGTCCTCCTTTATCGTTTTCTCAATAAAACAATAGTTTATGCTTCTTTAGGCAAAAGTCCGAGACCCTCGGCTTCTGTTTTCATTCCTGCGATGGCAAGCGCCATAACATCGGCAAGCTCCATATTGAGCATTTCGCAGCCTTGCTTGATCACTGCGCGGTCACATTTGGCGGCAAAGCTTTTGTCCTTGAATTTTTTCATCACGCTTTTGACCTCCAGATCGGAGATGCCTGTGGGGCGCATTCGCGCAGCGGCATGAATGATACCTGTCAATTCATCGACTGTGAACAGACTTTTTTCGAGATTGCTTTCGGGCTTGGTATCGGAGCAAATTCCATAGCCATGGCATAAGATGGCGTGAATATCTTCTTCTGCAATGCCCAAAGGCTGCAATATTTCCTCGGTGTGTTGCAGATGCTCCTCGGGGAATTTTTCATAATCTACGTCGTGCAGATAGCCGATTGCCTGCCAATGCTCCTTGTCCTCGCCAAAATGCTCTGCCATCGCACCCATTGCTGCGGAAACTGCCAAAGCATGAACAATGAGATGCTGCTCGCTGACATTCTGATTGATAATTTCTTGTGCTTTTGCAAGTGTAAGTTTTTCAGTCATTTTTATGTTCTCCTAAAAAAAATTATCGGTTAAAAAGCCATTATTCAAATATTATATAACGAAAAGGTCTGCAGCACAATAGATAAAAATATGACAAAATGCGGCAGAGTTTGACAAATGATATGTGTTATTCTCTGATTGCAGATATCACTTGCATTTGAAAAATAATGATAGTAAAATATTATATGTGAAAAACTATTCAGACAGATTTTGCTTTTCGGAGGGAAAATATGCAAAAAACAGTAAAAAAATCTGTTGTCCCGATTTACGCCATTGCGGTGCTGTGGCTTTTCTGGGTATTCTTTTTGCCGCTTTATAAGCCATTGCATTTTGCTGCGGCAATTGCTCTGAGTATTGCGGTTTATTTTGTTTTCCGCGCATTTGATAAGGGTGAAGTCGTTGAGATTCCCGATGAACCTGTATCGACCGGCAATGCCGAGCTTGATGCGCTTATCGCACAGCGTGACAGCTCCATCAGGGAAATGCGCAGGCTGAATGATAATATCGAGGATGAATATATCAGCGACAAGATCGATGAGATTGAAGCAGTTACAAATAAAATCTTCGATGTTGTTACCAAGGATATGGAAAAAGCACCCAAGATCAGAAAATTCATGAACTATTATCTGCCTACTACCTTGAAAATGCTGGATGCTTATGATCAGATGACTGAGGCGGGCATTGACGGAGAGAATATCAATGCAACAAGACAAAAGGTTGAAGGTGTGATGGATACCATCATTGCCGCCTTTAATAAGCAGCTCGACAGCTTGTATGGCGCAGAGGCATTGGATATTTCCACCGATATCACTGTGCTTGAAAATATGCTGGCCCGTGAAGGTCTGACCGAGCAGCAGCTCAGCCCGCAGAAAAATATTGAATTGAAATAAAATAATTTTTTAGGAGGAATTGAAAATGACTGAAGTAAAATTAACTCTTGATCCTATGGCTGCTGAAGCAGTTGCTGAAGCTCCTGCCGTTGATGTGCAGGCAGTTGCAGAGGAGGTTAAAAAAGTTGAGCCCGTTCAGCTCAATGACGATCTGCTCACTGAAGAGGAAAAAAAGGTCGTTGAGGACTTTGCAAAGACCATTGATGTCAGCAATGTAAATCAGATTCTGCAATATGGTGCTGCTGCACAGAAGAATATTGCTTCCTTCTCCGAAAATGCTCTGAACAATGTTCGCACCAAGGATCTTGGTACTGTCGGTGATGCTCTTTCCGATCTGGTCGTTGAATTGAAGGGCTTCAAAATTGAAGAAGAAAAGAAGGGCTTTCTGGGTCTTTTCAAAAAGGCAGGCAATCATCTTGCTTCTTTGAAAGCACAATATGACAAGGCTGAAGTCAATGTTGATAAAATTGCCGAAATGCTTGAAAATCATCAGATCACCTTGCTCAAGGATGTTGCAATGTTTGATCAGATGTATGAACTGAATCTGCAATATTATAAAGAATTGACCATGTACATATTGGCAGGCAAAAAACGTCTTGAAGAAGTCCGCGCCAATGATGTTGAGGCTCTGCGCAAAAAGGCTGAGGAAACCGGCACTCCCGAGGATGCTCAGGCATATAATGATCTGGTCAATATGTGCGAGCGCTTTGAGAAAAAGCTGCATGACCTCGAGCTTTCCAGAGCAGTTTCCATTCAGATGGGACCGCAGACACGTATGCTGCAGAACAATGATGCTTTGATGATCGAAAAGATTCAGAGCTCTCTTGTCAACACCATTCCTCTCTGGAAGAGCCAGATGGTGCTTGCACTTGGTCTTGAGAATGCCCGTCTTGCCACCGAAGCACAAAATTCTGTAACCGAAATGACCAACAAGCTTCTGAAGGATAATGCAGATAAGCTCAAAATGGGCACTGTTGAGGTCGCAAAGGCTGCCGAAAGAGGCATCATCGATATCGAAACCCTGCAGCACACCAATCAGCAGCTCATTTCCACCTTGGATGAGGTCATTGCCATTCAGAATGAAGGTAAGCAAAAACGCAAGGATGCAGAGCTTGAACTGGCACGCATTGAAGGCGAGCTGAAAGCAAAGCTCATGGAATTGAGATAATATTGTTTATTACCGCCCTCGTCTTTTGCCGAGGGCGGATGCCTTTATGCTTTATGACAGAGTAAGGAGAAAAGCATGAACTTTTTGAAGAAAAAACCGATAGCATGGATAATCACGATAATCATCGTTGCTTTATGTGCTTTTTTAGGCATAATGAAATACAGCGAGCTGCTGCCTGTTTCGGAATTTCGCAGCTATGCCGTGGATAAAGCAGATGTTTTAAGCGATGAGACAGAAAAATATATCAATGAAAGCACCTCTGATTTCTTCCGTGAAACAGGAGCTCAGCTGGTGGTCGTTACCTTGCCTTCAACAGGTATGCTCTCAAGCGCTGATTATTCCGAGACCCTGTTCAATGAATGGGGCATCGGCTCGGCAGAGGAAGATAATGGCATTTTGCTGCTGATGGTCATCAATGATGCAGTGAATTCCGCTGTCAATGATTATTATGTTTCCTTCGGCGCCGGCATTGAAGAGGATTTCTCCTGGTTCCAGAATGATATGATCATTGCATTGGAGAAGCCTTTTGCTGATGGTGATTATGACAAAGCAGCTTATGATTTTGCTGTTCTGATATATGAATTGCTTGATGAATATTATTATGGCTATGTCGGCTATGGTGATTATACTCAGGGCGGCGGTGATTCCGGTGCATCAATGCTTCTCGTTGTCTTGTTCATTATCGCTGTTGTTCTTATTATTT
>JAFSIU010000188.1 GCA_017439615.1 Bacillota bacterium | reverse complement strand
TCTTCCTGACCGATATATTCATCAAGAGTACGTGGGCGCAAACGGGCGGCCAAGGGTTCCTTCTGATTATTAACCTGTGCAAAATCAAATAAATCAGGCATTAAGAATTTCTCCGAAGAAGCTTTCCATATCATCTATATCCATATAACCTGTGAATTGGCCCTGAATCTCACCGTTTTTAAAAACAATGAGAGTGGGAACTGCCATAATACCATATCTGTGTGCCAAAGCAGCATCACGGGCAACATTGACTTCACCGAATTTCACATCTGCCCATTTTTCGGCAGCTTGCTTCATAACAGGCTCCATCATACGGCAGGGGCCGCAGGTAGGAGAAGAAAATTTGACAAAAACCTTGCCCTCACAATCGAGAACCTCCTGCTGATAGTTGGCGGAATTGAATTCTTTGATCATAATGATTCTCCTTTCGTTTTATCAATTTTAAGCTTTACAAAACCGTTGTTGTATCACAACAATATTTTATCACATATCAAAAAATATATGATTTTTTCTAAACTTCGATACCTGCTAATCTGCGAATGACCACAGATGCCAGCAAAAGACCTGCAACAGAAGGAACAAAGGAGCAGGAACCGACTGTCCTTTCTTCCCCATCCTGCGGCTTGATAGGTAATTCGGGAGAGAAAACCACGCTCACTCCCTTTTCAATCCCCTGCTTGCGGAGTGCAACACGCACCGCCTTGGCAAGGGGACAATTGAAAGTTTTGGAAATATCAGATATTTGCAGCAATTCAGGGCGCAGCTTGTTGCCGGTGCCCATTGCGGAGGCAATGCCTATGCCGCTGTCAAGGCAATGCATGATAACTGCGACTTTAGCTCGCACATCATCAATGGCATCGATACAAAAATCAACCTCGCCAACCAATTCTGCAGCATTCTCAGCTGTCATTCTTTCGGCTACTATCTCAAGCTCACATAATGGATTGATATCTCTTATGCGCGAGGCAATAACATCGACCTTTCGCTGTCCGATATTGCTGTGCAGTGCAGGCAGCTGACGGTTGATATTGCTGAGTGCTATCGCATCAAAATCGATGAGCTTTATTCTGCCAATGCCGGCACGGGCTATAGCTTCGGCTGCAAAAGAGCCAACTCCGCCGAGTCCGCAAATGCATACCGATGCTGCTTCCAGCTTTTCTATTGCAGTGCTGCCAAGCAGCAATTCACTTCTTTGCAAAAAATCAGCCTGCACCATCAGATTTCTCCTTCACGAATCTGCTTCAAAGCATTTTCAAAATATTGCGGCAATTCTGTTTCGAATTCCATATATTCTCCGCTTATGGGATGCTTGAAGCCCAACACCTTGGCATGAAGATATTGCGCCTTACGACCCAGAGCATCCTTTTTACGTCCATATAAGGGATCGCCTGCCACAGGATGATTGAGATAGGCCATATGCACTCTTATCTGATGGGTTCTGCCTGTTTCCAAAGTGCATTCTACAAGAGTATATTTGGCAAAGCGTTCCTTGACCTGATAATGTGTGACGGCATTTCTGCCGCCTTCGGGATCAACTGCCATTTTCAGGCGATTGTTCTTGGAGCGGCCGATTGCTGCTTCAACTGTACCGGCATCCTCTTGCACCATGCCGCAAAGAATAGCGCAATAGACTCTTTTGATATTGTGCCCCTTCCACTGCTCTGCCAATGCAGCATGGGCATTGTCATTTTTGGCAACGACCAAAACGCCGGAGGTATCCTTATCAATACGATGCACGATGCCGGGGCGCAGCTCGCCATTGATTCCCGAAAGATCCTGGCAATGATTCAAGAGAGCATTAACAAGAGTATCATCATAATGACCGTGTGAAGGATGCACGACCATACCCTGCGGCTTATTGACGACTATTATATCCTTATCTTCATAAAGGATATCAAGCGGAATCTCCTTTGCCTCAACGGAAACAGGGCGCAGCTCGGGGATTTCGATATCCACAAGCTGACCGCTTTTGATATCCTGAGAAGGCTTTGCTGTTTTGCCGTCAACAGTTATCTTGCCTTCGGCAATGAGAGACTGAATACGCGAGCGGGAAATATCCGGCAGCTGCTCTGTCAGAAACTTATCCAAGCGCTTATAATCCTTGTCGCATACTATTTGCTGCTTATTTATGTTCATTTGCTTCTTCCTTTTTGTTATTCAAGAATAAATCCAGAATGATAAAACCTGCGCCGAGCACGATAAGAATATCGGCAACATTGAAAACAGGAAAACTTGTCCAAAAGCCGAATTGCAGGAAATCAATAACTTCGGTATAGACCAATCGGTCGACAAAATTGCCTATGGCTCCGGAAGCTATCATAACTACTGCAATACGGAAAAGCTCACTTTCCTTCTGCGCGAAACGCCACAGAAAATAAAGCAGTGCAAGTGCAACAAATGTAAACAATATGAGTCCCCATCTTTGACCTGAGAACATAGAAAATGCCGCACCGTCATTTGTAACATAAACAAAATTGAGCACATGCGGGATAACTGTTATATGTTCAAAGAGCTCCATATTATTCATAACAAGCAATTTGCTTATGCGGTCCAATAAAATACCGCCGATAAGAATCAGCCAATACATAGCAACCTCCGAGAATCAAGTCTATATTATAATTTACCATTTTCATGCTAAATCCGCAAGCCTTTTACATCCTCAATATATTTCAAAAGCTCGGCGATGAAATCTCCGATAAGCGGCAGATTGATAAATTGATTGAGAATATAGAGAAAAAGTCCGCCCAAGAGCAAAAAGCCGAAGGTGAAGCCAAGACCTCTGCCCACACCGGAAAGCACATTTATCCAGAAAATTCTCTTGGTATTGCCCATCAGCAGCACATAGTCATTCAGCCTTGTTCGCTCCAGCCAAACGACCAGCCTTTCGATAGCGGAAAGCTTGCGTGAGAGCTCGTCAAAGCTTTCATATACGGCATCTCTTTCTTCTGCGGAAAGAGTCAGCGGCTTTTTGGAAATCGTGATGGTGCTTTGCTTTTCTTTTTTCATTTTTCTATCCTCAAAGGTTTATACTATGCATATGAACACAGTATTACCAAAATGAGGCAGAATTATAAAAGAGCCGTTTGAAACGGCTCTTTCACAATATTATTATTCGGTGATGGGAGGAAGCTCTGCCATTACTTCGGCACAGCGGCGGCAAAGTGTGGGATGTGCTTCGCTCTCGCCTACTGTATCGCTATAGATCCAGCAGCGTTCGCATTTGATTCCATCTGCAGCAGCAACCTTGACAGCCAGACCTGCGCCTGCTGCATCATCAAATGCAGTTCCCTTATCGGCAAGGACTGCCTTGGAAACAATGAATATCTTTGCCAATTCATCGCGTACAGAATCAAGAAGCTCAAAAGTTTCATCATCTGCATAAAGTGCGATTGCTGCATCAAGAGAATGACCGATGGTCTTTTCCTGTCTGGCAAGCTCCAGCTCCTTGGAAACGACTTCACGAAGCTCAAGAATCTTGTTCCATTTTGCTTCCAATGCTTCATCAAAGCAAGCTGCATCGACTGTGGGCATATCCAAAAGCTGTACGCTGCAGGGAGCGTCGGCGCTCTTGGGGATATAGGAATAGATTTCCTCCGCGGTGAAGCTGATAACGGGAGCCATCAAGCGCATAAGAGCATCCAAAGTCTTATAAGCCACGGTCTGAATGGAACGGCGGCGGATATCACCGGGCAGCTCGGCATAAAGAGTATCCTTGGAAACATCGAGATAGAAAGCGCTCATATCCAAAACGCAGAATTTATGCACTGCCTGATAGAGCATATAGAATTCATAATCCTCATAGGCCTTCAAAGAGTTTTCGATTAGATGATTGAGTCTTGCCATCATATAGCGTTCCATTTCGGGCATATCGGTATAGGCAACAACCTCCTTTGCCGGGTCAAAATCGGCAATAATACCCAAGAGATAGCGGGCGGTATTGCGAATCTTGCGATAGGCCTCG
>JAFSIU010000187.1 GCA_017439615.1 Bacillota bacterium | reverse complement strand
GCATTATGTCATTATATTCTTCCCTGACACGCGTAAAAACACTGTTGGTATAGCACAGTGTATCATCAAAATCTATTAAAACGGCTTTTATCACACTATTCTCCCATATATTTCATATTCATTATCATACGAATATCATTTCCTGACTGCAGGCAATAGAAATCACAGGCTTCTGCTATACGGGAGATTATTCTGTCCCCGAGAAGCTGCTGTAATTCTCCGATACTGAGATTGGTGGTTATCATAAAGGGTAAACCGTGATTAACACGGTAATTGAGCAGGGTAAACAATTTGCCAATTGTCCATTGGGAGAAATTATGGCTGCCCAAATCATCAAGCACCAAAAAAGCTGCATTCATTGCCTTATCCATAATTTTTGCTTCGCTGAACTCTCCACCGTTATTATAAGAAGCTCGTATCTCATCCAAGAATTCCGGCACAACCATAAAATAAGGCTCATAACCTCGCTCAATAAGACGATTGCAGACAGCAGCAGCTAAAAAGGTCTTCCCCCTGCCAACTTCACCCTGCAGCACAAGTCCGCGGAAAGTTTTTTGCGGAGCAAAATCTTCAGCATAAAGCTTACAGATATCAAAAATCTTTTTGGCTTGTTTTCTGTATGTATCACCCTTTTCATTACGAAGGAATTCTTCATAATGGGTTAAATCAAAGCTTGCGAATGTTTTTTTTGTAAGCATAGGCGTAAGGCCGCAGATGGCAGCTTTGCGCCTATTCAATTCTTCTGCGCGACAGCTGCAGGGCATAACGCCGTTTTCGGTATATATCCAGCCTGTATCATTGCATTTGCTGCATTTATAAGCAGATGTTTGCTGGGTTTTATTTATATTCATATCGAATTTGATATTATCAAACTTTTCCATATTTACCTCATCAATTTATCATAAGCGCCGACAGATTGCTTTTTCTTTGTTTCTTGCCGCACGAACTGTTTTGCCTTGTCCTTGGAATTTATCGTATCCAGATCGGAAAAACCTGATTTTTTCCAGTTAAGCAAAATGCGGTCTATGTAAGCAAAAGATACTTTCCCCTGCATAACAGCTCTTTGCAAAGCTTCTTTTATGACATTGTCGGGGAATTTATCCGCACTCACCCAATGCATAAGCTTTTCGATCTCAATAGGTGAAAGTGCACGACCGAATTCCTTTTCGAAAGCTCTGATCAGTGCAGAAGACTTGGAGCGTGATTTCGGTTTGCTTTCAACAGCAGTATCCTTAACATCTTTCATCTGTGCAAAAAGCCAGAAATCAAACAGTGCATTGTAAAGTGCATCAAAACAGAGATTTCCTGCTTGGTCAGCCTCAAGGAGATTAAGCGCAAGGAATTTTTCCTGCAATTCTTCGGCCTCCGCTGCGGAAATGCTGCAAATCTTTTCGAAATCAGCAAAGCAAAGCTTTTGTTTTGCTGCTGCATTTTGCAGCTTCAAAAGCTGAATAAGTTCATATTCATTTAAACCGATTTGTGTATATGCCTCCAATAAGCAAGTTGGAACAATAAGGCTGTTATTCAGCAATTCTCCTGCAAAACGCTGCTGAAGAAGCAGCATATCACTCTTTTTCTTCTGCACTTTCTTTCATCTCCTGTCTTTCATTTTATTGTAACTGATTTCAGTTATTTTCTCAATAAAAATATAGGTAAATTATATAAAAAGAAAAGTCCTGCAAAGAGGACTTTTCAAATAATCAGAATTTTTGGACGAATTCTTCAACACGGTCAAGCGCAAGCTTGATTTTCTCCATTGAATTGGCATAAGAGCAGCGAACAAAACCTTCGCCGGATGCACCGAAAGCAGAACCAGGAACAATGGCAACATCCTTTTCAAGAAGCAATTGCTCACAAAAATCAGCCGAAGAAAGACCTGTTTTCTGAATTGAGGGAAAAGCATAAAATGCACCCTGAGGCTCAGCAATATCAAAGCCGATCGAACGGAAACGCGGAACGATATAATCACGGCGGCGGTGATATTCATCAACCATTGCTTTCATATCATCTTCACCATGCTGCAAGGCTTCAATAGCAGCAAGCTGACCGATTGAAGGAGCACACATCAACCTGAACTGATGGCATTTATTGATTTCCTTCAGTAAAGTTCTTTCTGCACAGACATAGCCTATACGCCAACCGGTCATTGCAAATGCTTTGGAAAAACCGCTGAGAAGAATTGTTCTTTCACGCATACCGGGCAAGGAAGCAATGCTGCAATGCTTGCCGCTGTAAGTCAGCTCAGCATAAATCTCATCAGAAAATACTATCAAATCATGCTTGATTGCAAAATCAGCAACCTCCTGCATTTCCTCCCTGGTCATAGCGACACCGGTAGGATTGCAGGGGAAATTGAAAAGCAAGGCCTTTGTCTTAGGTGTGACATATTTTTCCAGATCGGCTGCAGTCAGTTTGAAGCCGTTTTCTAATGAAGTGGGAACAGCAACAGGTTTACCTGCAGCCAACAAAGCACAAGGTGCATAGGAGACAAAGGCTGGTTCAGGAATCAGAATCTCATCACCTTCATCCAAAATTGCAGTAAACGCAATATCAAGAGCTTCACTGCCGCCTGCTGTTACATTTATCTCATCATAGGGATTGTATTCCAAATCGAATTTTGTCAGATATTTGGCAATTTCTTTTCTGAGCTCAATAAAACCGGGGTTTGCACTATATGAAGTTTTACCGGCATTGATTGCTGCTATTGCTGCAGCACGTATTTTTTCGGGAGTAACAAAATCAGGCTCACCGACAGAAAGAGAAATGGCATCTTTGCGCTCGGCTGCCAAATCGAAAAATCTGCTTATGCCGGAAACAGGAATCGAAGTAACTCTTGTGCTAAGAAATTTATTTGCATCAAACATTTTATCACCCTTATCATAAAAAATATAAGAAAGATTATACTAAAAAAGCAGAAGCAAATCAAGAAAAAGTCTAGCAATATATTTAAAAAAATGATTGACATCTACTGCTTTAATTAGTATAATATAAAAGCTTGACAGGACGGGATGTAGCGCAGCTTG
>JAFSIU010000186.1 GCA_017439615.1 Bacillota bacterium | reverse complement strand
GTTTTTGCTTTTTAGAGCTTATTTCTCTGAATCTTGCCGCTGATGGTTTTGGGCAGCTCATCACGGAAGACAACGATACGGGGATATTTGTAGGGAGCGGTATGCGTTTTTACATAGTTCTGTATCTCTTTTTTGAGTTCTTCAGTAGCTTCCACGCCTTTGACAAGTACGATGCTTGCCTTGACAACTTGACCTCTGATCTCATCGGGAGCACCGGAAACGCCGCATTCCAGAACATAGGGCAGCTCCATGAGAACGCTTTCGATCTCGAAGGGTCCGATGCGGTAGCCGGAGGATTTGATAACATCATCCACACGGCCGACATACCAGAAATAACCGTCTTCATCCTTCCATGCGGTATCACGGGTGTGATAATATCCATCATGAACAACTTCTGCTGTGCTGTCTGCGTCTTTGAAATATCCATTGAAAAGACCGTTGGGGCGACCGTTTGCAAGACTTACGCAGATTTCACCTGTTTCACCGACAGGTGCAGGGTTGCCGTCTGCATCAAGTATAACAAGGTCATATCCCGGAATAGCTTTGCCCATAGAACCGATTTTGGGAGCTGTGCCAACAAGATTGCCGATGGTGAGAGTAGTTTCGGTCTGACCAAAGCCTTCCATAACAGAAAGACCGGTAGCAGCCTTGAACTGATGGAATACTTCAGGGTTCAATGCCTCACCTGCGGTAGAAGCATGCTGAATGGAGGAGAGGTCATATTTGCTGAGATCTTCTTTGATGAAGAAGCGATACATGGTGGGAGGAGCACAGAAGGTGGTGATATTATATTTCTTGAACAGTGGCAGTATATCATGTGCATCAAAACGGTCGAAGTCATAGGTGAAGACTGCAGCCTCGCACATCCACTGACCGAAGAGCTTGCCCCAGATTGCCTTGCCCCAGCCGGTATCGGAGATGGTGAAGTGGATGCCGTTGGGATTGACACAATGCCAATATTTGGCGGTGATGAAATGACCGAGAGGATATTTGTGATTATGTTCTGCGATCTTTGGATAACCGGTAGTGCCGGAGGTGAAGAACATCAATAGCGGATCGGTGCCGCCTGCGGATTCGGCAGTGCGCTCATAGCTTTCAGAGAACCATCCATATTCTTCATCAAAGCAGTGCCAACCATCGCGTTTTTGCGTGGTGAGTATTTTGGTCTTGACCTGTGGGCATTTTGCCATTGCTTTTTCAGCTTCAAGAACTGCTCTGCTTTCTGCGGTAACAAAGATTGCGGAAATATCTCCGCTGTTGAAGCGGTATTCAAAGTCTTTTTCAAGCAGCTGATCTGTTGCAGGTACAAAAACTGCACCTATTTTCTGCAGACCGAGAACAGCCAGCCAGAAATGATAGTTCCTTCTCAGGACGAGCATTACGCGGTCGCCTTTTTTGATTCCGAGAGAGGTGAAATAGTTTGCAGCCTTATTGGAAAGTTTTTTCAAATCTCCAAAGGTGAAGCGTCTCTCGAATTTGTCGGGAGAAAGATGCAGCATTGCAAGTTTGTCGGGCTTTCTTTCTGCCAGAACATCCATAACATCAAATGCAAAGTTGAAGTTATCGACATTATGGAAATCAAGGCTTTGAAGAGCACCCTGCTCGTTTTCATGAACAGTGATGAAGTTTTCATAAATAAGAGGCTCGGTATGACGATGAACAGGCAGAACCGTTTCTGCAAATTCGCTTTCTTCCTTAGCTTCACCGGGGAGAACAACTGCACAGAAAAGGCAATCCTGGCCATCAATTGCAATCATGCCGTGAGGAGTGTTACTGTCATAATAAATGCAGTCGCCTTCGGAAAGGATTTCGGTATGGTCACCGACCTGAACCTTGAGTTTACCCTTGATAACAAAGTCGAATTCCTGACCTTTGTGGGTGGTCAGATGAATAGGCTGATTCTGCAGCGCCGGGGAATATGCATAATTGACCCAATAGGGCTCGGCGATCTTATTACGGAAGAGAGGTGCCAGCTGCTGTATCTCGATGCCATCCTCTTTTGCTGTCATCAGACCTTTGCCTCTGCGTGTTACTGTATAGGAGGAAAGCTTTGCGCTGTGACCTTCCATCAGGTTTTCGATCTCAACGCCAAAGCAGCGGGCACATTTATGTACGAAGGTGAAAGGCATTTCTGTCTGACCTTGTTCCAGCTTTTCATATTCTGCAACGGTAATATCAGTGAATTCTGCCATTTGCTCAATGCTATAACCGCAAATCTCGCGCAGCTCCTTAATTCGTGCAGCCACATCCTGTAATACGGTAGACATTTCTTTTTCCTTGTTCATTTTCATCATTCCTTTCTTTTGTTTGGTTGTGAAAAATAAAAAATCCGTCTCAAATCACTTTGAGACGGATTGATAATCCGCGGTACCACTCAAATTGCGCTTTTAAAACGCCACCTCAAGAGCTCCAACAAGCTCATCACCTTAACGCGGCTATACGGAGAATGTCTACTCAAGCATCGCTTTTTCGGATCCTCAGCTCAGAAGTGATGGGCAAATTGAGAAACTCTTGTTACGGACTCGCACCAAATGTCCGCTCTCTGTAAACTCCTTTTTCTCTGCCGTCTTCGTCACAGCTTTTAAAGAGAATGTTTAATTATTTTTGGATTTTAGCACATGCTTTTTTGGCTGTCAATAGTTTTTTCAAAAAAACTAAAAAATTTTACTTGCATAAGTTTTCATATTTGAATTGTAGAATTATTATGGATTCATAGTTTAAGAATCGTAAAATATGAGATTTGTGCAGGCGAAATCTTTCTTTTTTTGCGTGCAGATATCATTAAGAAAAGTATAATGAAAAATACAATAAACATCCAAAAAAAACTTGACACATATTTGTTGTGGTGATATATTACAGTTTAAGTTGTTGAATCAGGAGGCTTGAAATGAGCACATTTGCAATGACAACTTCGAATTGCTGCACAGGTTCTCGTTGCGAGAGCTTCTCTTCCTGCGCTCATTCTGCTTATGCTGCTTTCGGACATACGCTTTGCGTATGTCTTTTTGTTTTGCTTGCCGCATTGGTCCTTGACCTTGCGGTTATTTTGCTTGCTCTTTTGCTTAGCCTTATTATTATGATGAAACGAATATGCTTTTGAAGAATTGAGTTTTTGTTGTTATATATGCTCTGTTCTTTGAAAGTAAGGAACAGAGCATTTTTTATTAATCTTCGGAGATGCAGAATGGATATCCAAAAATTTTTCAAAAAAAGAATATTGATTGTCGCAGGGCATTATGGCAGCGGCAAGACCGAATTCGCCGTGAGCCTTGCGATGCAGGCGGCTGCAGAGGGAATATCACCGTTGGCTGTCATTGATCTTGATGTTGTGAATCCCTATTTCCGTTCGCGCGAATGCGCTGCAAAGCTGAAGGCGGAAGGTGTGGAGGTACAGGGCAGCTTTTTCGGTCATGATGTAACGGCTGAAATACCCGAGCTCTCTGCAAACATACGCAGGCCCTTGGAAGATGAGTCTTGTCGTGTTATAATAGACCTTGGCGGCAATGAGGCAGGAGCAAGAATATTAAAGCAGTTCGACAAATATTTCCAGGGTGATGACTTCAATCTGGCAATTGTTCTGAATGCCAATCGCTATGAAACAAGAACTGTCCCCGATGCAATTGAACAAATTGAGCTTATCGAAAATGAGCTTGGCATCAAAGCCGATTATCTCATCAATAATACGCATCTGCTCCGTGAAACTACTGCAGACGATATAGCGAAGGGCAGGCGACTATGTTCTGAGCTTGCCGAAAGCAGAGGATATGAAATATTATGCGATTGCTATCCGCAGGGTATCATTGATCCCTCGGTTTTAGATAAAGATTTTATGCCCTTTGGTGTGGGAATGTATTTGCGCCAAAGCTGGCTTGATAAGTAGAAAGGAGAAAGAAATGAAAAGGAATATCAAAATTGATTTCAATACTGAGCGCTGCAAGGGCTGCGAGCTTTGCACAACAGTATGCCCCAATAATTTACTTACTATGTCCAAGCATCTGAATAAAAAGGGCTATGCGGTTGCCTGCATTACCAATGAAGAGGAATGTGTCGGCTGCTACAGCTGTGCTCTTATCTGTCCTGATTTAGTTATTACACTTAGTGAAATGGAGGCTTAATCATGAGTGAAAAGGTTTTAATGAAAGGTAATGAAGCCTTTGCAGAAGCAGCCGTTCGCGGCGGCAGCCGTTTCTATTTCGGCTATCCTATTACCCCTCAGAGCGAAATCCCCGAATATATGGCAAGAAATCTTGCCAAAGCAGGCGGCACCTTCGTGCAGGCAGAAAGCGAAGTCGCAGCCATCAACATGGCCTATGGCGCAGCAGCCTCCGGCGGCAGTGTTTTCGTTTCTTCTTCTTCCCCCGGTATCGCTTTGATGCAGGAAGGTATGAGCTTCCTTTGCTCCGCTGAGGTTCCGGTTGTTCTTTTGAATGTTTCCCGCTGCGGCCCCGGTGTCGGCGGCATCCAGCCCGGTCAGGCAGACTATTTCCAGGTAACACGCGGCGGCGGCAATGGCGATTATCGTATTCCTGTATTCGCTCCCGCAAACCTGCAGGAAGCAGTCGATATTCTCTATGAAGCTCCCTCCTTGGCTGATAGATGGCAGAATCCCGTCATGGTCCTGGTTGACGGTATGATGGGTCAGATGATGGAACCCATCAAGCTTCCTGAGTGGAAGGAAGTTGTTGCAAGAGAAGATATCCGTTCCTACAAGCCTTGGGCAATCACCGGTTATGGCACGGATGACAGCAAGCGCAATGTTGTCAAATCCCTGCGTATGCAGCCCGAGGATTTGGAAGTTCATGTCGAAAAGCTTTTTGCTAAATATGCCGAGGCTGAAAAGGAATTATGTCGCTATGAAGCCGAAAATCTCGAAGGCGCGGATATAGTCTTTGTCGCATTCGGTACTATGGCAAGATTGATCAAAGAGGCTATGGAGCTTTTGGCAGAAAAGGGTATCAAAGCAGGTCTTATCAGACCTATTTCCCTCTGGCCCTTCCCCGATGAGGCCTTTGATTTGATCGATAAAACCACCACCAAGGCAGTTGTTTCCTGCGAGCTTTCCATGGGACAGATGATCGAAGATGTGAAAAAGGCTGTTGCAGGCCGTTTCCCGGTCAAGCTGATTCATCGCACCGGCGGCATCGTTCCCAATTCCTTGGAAATGTGCGAAAAAGCCTTGAAGATTTTGGAGGGTTAATATTATGAAAGAAATATTCGGTATCACAAAGGGCATGCTGCCCAATGCAAGTATATATTGCCCCGGCTGCACACATGGTATTGCACATCGCATTGTTATGGAATCTATTGAAGAAATGGGACTTCTCGGTGATACCATCGGCGTTGGCTCCATCGGCTGCAGTGTTCTGGCACATCAGAATATGAATGTTGATATGTGCGAATCCGCACATGGCAGAGCTCCGGCAGTTGCCACAGGCGTCAAAAGAGTTCATCCTGACAAGGTGGTCTTTACATATCAGGGCGATGGCGACCTTGCCTCCATCGGTATGGCGGAAATCGTGCACGCAGCCCACAGAGGCGAGAAGATCACCACCTTCTTCATCAATAACGGTATTTACGGCATGACTGGTGGTCAGATGGCTCCCACCACTCTTATCGGTCAGAAAGCAACCACCGCTCCCGAAGGCAGAAGCAAGGAGCAAAACGGTATGCCGCTGCGTATCTGCGAATTGCTCGCCACTATCGATGGTGCTGTTTTCGTGGAAAGAGTCGCACTCGACACTCCCGCCAATATCCGTAAGGCAAAGAAAGCTGTCAAGAAGGCTTTGCAGGTTCAGCTTGATGGCAAAGGCTTCGGCATCGTGGAATTCCTGTCCACCTGTCCTACCAACTGGGGTATGACTCCTGCCGCAGCTTTGAAGCGTATCAAAGAAGAAATGATGCCCTATTATC